>JBARIB010000327.1:0-9649 GCA_049799535.1 Allostellaceae bacterium
CCGCTGGACATCGGCAGGGCTGTAATCTCGGCGAATGTCTGAAGGATCAAAGGTTTGCATCGGCTTATACCTTTGGTTCATAGGGTCACGGCTTCAATAACGAGATTGCAACTGCAATGGCGAGCCCCAATGTGGCATTATCAGTGCAATTCTGTTGACGGCTTCACAGACCCTATCGAGTTTTTGTAAAGGCTGTAAAATGTCGCGTTTCCAGATCGGGCGTACAGTGCGACGGCTTCGCACCGAGCGGAGCCTCTCACAGCAGGCTCTGGCAAACCGGCTCGGCATTTCGGCGAGTTATCTCAATCTGATCGAGCACGATCAGCGGGCGGTCAGCGGCACACTGCTGATCAAGCTCGCAGAGATATTTCGAGTCGACCTTGCCACCCTCTCGGGATCGCAGGAACGCCGGCTTGAGATCGGGCTCCGAGAGGCCTTCTCCGATCCTTCGCTCGGCGTCGATGCAGTGCCCGAAGAGGAAATCGCTGCTTTGGCCGGCTCTACGCCGAGCGCGGCGCGCGCGGTGCTTGCCCTCTATCGCGCCTGGCGGGTCGCACGTGAGGACGCCGGCGGCATCGCGCTGCCGTCAGGACGCCGCGTCCTGCTGCCGAATGAAGAGGCGCGCGATTTCTTCGATGACCGCGCGAACTATTTCCCCACCCTCGAACAGGCCGCCGACGAGATCGCCGCCGCTTGTGCCGCCGTCCCCGCGGAGATGAACCACGCCATCGCGGAGAGACTGCGAAAGGCGCATGGGCTTACCGTCACTGTACAGCCGTTGGATGGGGTGCTACGGCGTTTCGATCCGGAGACCCGCCGTCTTACGCTCGCCGAGACATTGCCGCGAGAGAGCCGCGGGTTCTATATGGCGTTCCAGCTCGCGCTCTTCGAGGCGCGCGATGCCGTAGAAACAGTGTTGCACTCGGCCGCGCCGTCATCGACGGAAGCGGCGATGTTGATCCGGGTCGGTCTCCTTAACTATGTCGCCGGCGCGATCCTGATGCCGTACGCGGTATATCTCGCGGCAGCGCAGAATCTGCGCCACGACATGGAGGCGTTAACGGCCCGCTTCGGAGTTTCGTTCGAACAGGCCTGTCATCGCCTATCCACATTACAGCGGCCTGGGGCACGCGGCGTGCCGTTCTTCTTTGTCCGTGTCGACCCGGCAGGGAACGTCTCGAAGCGCTTTTCTGCGGCGGGGTTCCCCTTCGCGCGCTATGGCGGCTCGTGCCCGCGCTGGGTGGTGCACACAGCATTTTCGCAGCCGAGCGCAGTCCAGGTGCAAATTGCAGAACTGCCGGACGGCGCCGCCTATCTTTGCTTTGCCCGAACCGTGGCGCGGCCTGCGATACACTGGGGCGAGCCGCGGTCGGTCCATGTCGTGGCAATGGGCTGTAGCGTGGCCCACGCCCAGGAGGTTGCATACGCCGACGGGCTCGACCTACAGCACGCCAAGGTCGGGATCGGTTTATCTTGTCGCCTATGCAACCGTTCGAACTGTCGCAGCCGGGCTTTCCCACCGCTCGAACATAGGCTCGCCTTGGATCCGTTGACCTCGGGCGCAGCACCCTACCGGTTCGAGCCACGCGAGGACTAACGGCGCTACGCTCGCCCGGTGGGGTGCAGCGCCAAGTTTAAGCGCGTACCGTCGTCCCGCTACGACTGATGTAGTCGATGGCGAAAATCGAGCAAGCCCGTTCCCTGCCCCGCGGGCGGAGCCGCCATCAATGCTCCTCATAGGCAGTTCGCCTCTGCGATTGAATCGGCAGCGTCGACCACCTAGGTGCGACATACGGCCACAAACAGCGCGAGCGACTAATTCTTTCCGAACGCCGGAAAGACGCAGGCCGACGCTCAACCATTTCGTGCTCGGCCGATGGTGATTGCTGAGATGTTGAGATCTTTGTCGGCAAGCGAGTGACCAGCTCGTCACACATCGCGGCGAACCGACCGTTACATCGGGCGCCCGGTCAGAAAGTCCGAAAATGAGCACGCCGACCGGGGGGCACTGCATCGGCCGTTAGGACCGGCGCGCAATGCGTCTTCATTGGTTTTCCCTTGGGGCCCGACCCAATCGCACCGGACGGCGATCGCGCTGGGTCCTGTGAGCTGAAATCTCGGCTTGATCAGCCGGCTTCGTTGTTAATGACGACCACCCGGCGGTTTTCTGCTGCGTACGGATCTCGCGAATTGGCGGGCTCGGCAGAACCTTTGCCGACGGCCTCCAGCCGGGAGGGGGATACCCCCATCGTATTGACCAGAAAGTCCTTCACTGCCTCTGCGCGCTTTCGCGAAAGCTCGAGATTGTAAGCGCGGCTTCCGACTGCATCTGTATGGCCTTCGATGACGAACAACTTCTGGTCGCTAAGGCCCTGGTTGAGGGCATTGCCGAGATTGTGCAGTGTCTCGATCGACTCGGGCCGGAGTTTTGCTGAGCCGAATTCGAACTGGATCGTCTGCACCGAGATGCTTGGCTTCGGGTTTGCCTCAGCCGGCGCCGTTGCAGATGATCGATGCGCCGGAGCCACCATGGCCATCCCCGGCTTCTTGCGGTGCATCGGCGGCTCTGCATTGCCATCGCTTCGGCTCTCGGCAGATGGCGCCGAAAGAGCCGCGCCGGTGTCCGGCCGCGCAATAAGCCCCGCCGTCGGCAATCCCTGGTGACCGCCTTGCAATGCGCGCGGGATCGGTCTGAGGCTCTGTTCAAATGCCCCCTGGCTAGGAACTCCGCTCTGCGCTAGCGTTGCGAGCGGAAAGGAAAGCACCATAAGACACACCGCCGTGGAGATGCCAGGGCTGAGTTTGGTTCTCATTGAATGCGCTCCTGATCGGACCAGTTTGTCTCGTCTTCCGCTCGTGTCCCGGATAAGGCTCAACCGCAATATAGCAAAAGCAGAGGTTGAAAACAATAGGTCGGGCTCTGCAGTCACAATTGCGCAGATGGGCTCTCGTTCATCGGGTACCCAGCCTTTCTACCAAAAGCTTCAGAACATATCGGATACATGATGAAACATGCCCATACCATGTTCACGATCGGGTCACGACAATGGGGGTTATTAAGCAGATGCAGTAGAGCCTGGTGAGAGTGTCGTGTTTCTCATGTCGAGAATATGTTAACGCTGCATTAACTCGTGAAACCGCCACCTTTGTTTGTGGTGGAGTCGGCATGTGTCCCCAGCTTGGCTTCGTGCAGGTTTGATTTTTGGTCCGCTGCGGCGGCGGGCTTTGATAAGACAGAAGGCAGGCGGGGCGATCACGTCCCGGGCACCCCTCTGACACCGTCGCCAATCAGCACGAACGGAGCCCAATAATTCGGATGCGAAATCTCGATCGGCGCATCGCTACTGCTGCCTGCGGTGTCAATCATCTTGAGCTGCGCCGCACGCAAACCGAGCGCAGTATCGCGCGTGCCGCCGCTGGTGCCAAAAGCTCCGATCATCAGCGGCACGGAGGCAGCCGTAACGACATCCCAATGCGTCACCAGCAGGCCATGGGCACCGCCACGGAAAAAGGCGCGGGCAAGACCGGACAGGCTTTCGCCGACCCCGGAACCCGGGCCCGCGGTGCTGCACGCAGAGAGCGCCACCAGATCGGCATCGAGCTTGAGGTTCTCGATCTCGCTCGCGGGCAGAAACCCACTATTGGCGTTAGGCGCCCGCGGCGACACCGACACGACAATAGCCGGTTCGGGCAAGCATCTCAGGCTCTCGGGTAAAAAGGCATGGGTTGCCAGCAGAACGATGCGGTATTGCGCGAGCCGGGGAGAGGTAAGCCGCTCTTTAGTAAAGCTCTCCCCCAGAAATATGTCTCCAGGTGCGGCTCCGAGCTCGCGTCCGATTGCCGTTACTTCGGTCTGCGTCGCCGGCAGCTTTTCCAAGCCGCGCAAAGCCCGAAAATCCTCGCCGCAACGATTGGGCGGAAAAGAAGCCGCAAGCTGCGCCTGGCTCGCCGGCCGGAAATCGCCGAAGCCAACAAACGGGCGCGGGGCGGTCGCGCTTCGGCTGCGCCTGAGATTGACGAAGATCCGCGGTGCCGGTTCATAGCTCAACGCCACGCGACGGACCAGGAACGGGACCTGTCGGTAGTCCCCGTTGAGATCCGCAACCCCGGGCTGCGTCACGAGTGCCTCAAGCGGGTATCGCAGCAGATCGCCACTCGCGACCACCGAAAGCTTAGCGACCTCGCTCAGCTCCTTCTCTACCGGTCCGAACAGCGCCTCGTAAAGCCGATAAGAAGCGGTGAAATCCGGATTGGGCAAACCGCCCGATTGCGCGACCGTCGTGTCCCGCAGCTTGCCGATTATCGCGGCGATTTCGGCGCGGTTTAGCGGCACCCGGTAGGCAACTATGCCAGCCGGCTTCACGAGGAAGCCGTAGCTTCCCCCTTCGGAAACAAAAAAGAAGGCAAGTGCCTCGTCACCGGTGAGGGCCCCGCGCACCTCGCTCTCACCAGCAGGCTTCTCGACGGTCTCCAGATATTGCGGCGCGGCAGCCGGGATGACGGTCGCTGCCTCATCCCGCGCCTGTCGCGACGCTTCAATTTTGGTGTCGATTTCGGCGATGTGGCCAGCGAGAGCACGCTCGGCGACCGCTGCATCACGCTCGCTCTCAAGCCGGTCCAGAGCACGCTCCTTCTCCTGGAAGCTGCGAATCGCCTCGCCGATCTTGGAATCCCCTGCAGCCAGCCGGGCGGTTGCTTGCGCGATTTCTTGCGCGGTGATGCTATCTCGGGCGAATTGCGCCGCTTCGAACATCTCGGCATCGAACTGGGCGCGGTCCGCCGGCGAGCGGTCGCCGGCCCTGTGCAGTGCGTCGAGCCAGGGCAGGATGACTTCGGGCCGGGCGCCGCCGGTCACGCCCGGACTGCGCAGAATACGGCCGGCTCGGCGGAAGCTATCAAGCGCGGCATCGAGGCGGTCCTCCTTCAGCTGGTAGGCACCCTGTCGCAGCAGGTTCGCCGCGTCCGGGTATTCGCCGGGCACGACGCGTGTAAAGATGTGCTCGGCTTGACGACTGATGCCCGCGGCTGCCGGGTAGTCGCCGGCGATGGCCTGGTTACTCGCCAAAAGGCGCAACGAGCGGGCTCCGGTGCTCGAGACCTCGACGGTATTAGCCAGCAGCAGCTGTTCAGCGCGGCGCGCCAAGGCTGACGATTCCGCGGTATTTCCGACTTGCTTCAGCAGGCTTGCCCGCAGCCGCATTGCTTCGGCCAATCCGGTAATCGCCGTCCGTTCGGCGGCAGAGGCCGGTGATTCGTCACCGAGCAGCGCCTCGATCCCGCGCGGGCGAGCGTCTGCTTCGCGCTGCGTGCGGGCGACCGCATCCGGAGCCAAGCGGGCAAAAACTGCTTCGGCGCGCTGCGCCTCGGCGATCGCGTCCGCGGACCGGCCTTCATAGGCGGCGGTGACCGCCCGGTAATAATCGAGCTGCGCGGGGACCAGCGGGTCGTTCGTTTTGGCGGCCAAATGCGCCGCACTGTCTAGAAGCCGGTCGGCTTCCGGCGCGTTTCGCTGATGCGCTATCTGCGCAGCGAGCTTCATTATCGTAACCGCGAGGCCCGGATCGTCGAGGCCGAGCGCTTTTTGCTGGATCGCCAGCGCCTCGCGAAACGACCGTTCGGCGTTAGCGGGCTCATCGACGTTATTGTAAGCGTCCCCGAGTCGCGTCAGCTCGAAATAACGTCCTTCATCGCCACTGCCGAATGGCCGCGCAGCGGATCGACCGGCAATCAGCCGCTGAGCTTCTGAGCGAAAGGTTGTGGCCGCCGGTATTGCTTGCCCGCCGAGCGCAGCAATGGTTGCCTCTACCGCAGGAAGGGCGGGCCTTACGCCGTCGGCGCCAAACAGCTTGCCGCCGACGGTCGCGGTCAGCGCGATGTGCGGCCATCCGCCGGCACGCCGCGTGCATTGCATCAACTCGGCCGGCTCGCCTCCGAGAATCCGAGTCCTCGTCGGAGGGCCGCAGATAAAGCGCTGGTCGACATAGGTGCGCCAGGGCCCCGAAGTGGCCACGGCCTGCAGACCGCCGCCATTCGCGGAATCGCCCAGTTCGAAGACCCGGCCACTCGGCTGTTCCCAATCGCCGCAATAAATCGCCGCCGCCTGCCGCCAGGGCAGGCTGGCATCCCCGCCGGGAGTAATCTGATACCGGCACGCCTCGCCAACCTCGTTATTGCCGATCGGCACTGCCGGTGTCGCGGTGGCCCCGGCAGCCACATAGGCTTGCGGCGGCGGCGTCTGACACCCGGCGACCGCTGCGCCCAGCACCGCCGCAACTAGCCAGGATCTTGGCATTATCGACATACCTCGCGCGCGACCTCGGGCGATTTCCGGCGCAGCTCTTCGCACAACCGTTCTTCGTCGAAAATATTGATCAGCGGCGCGTCGAGGTCATCCTGCGGGCGCCCAGTAAAGAGATCGAATTCCCGCGGACGCGCGAGCAGAATATCGATTTGAGTCTGCGGTGGTTGCGCAGTCGCTGCAATGATCGTCTCGATGACTTCGGGGCGCGCAGTCACGATATCGATGGCGCCGAATTGCGCGCAACCGACAGGATTGATCAAGCAGGAATTAAAGAAATAGGAACTGAGGGTCGCTGGAAAAATCGTGGCGAGCTGGGCTGCGCCCATGGTTGAATTGCCGGCAACCGAACCAAACAGCTGGCTGCTGCCGCCAGTCCCAGAGATCCCGAGCTGCGCAACATTGATCTTTCCGCTGATCGCGCCGGAATTGGCGACGAGGAGCGCGACCGAGTTGGGCGCTTCCAGATCAGCGAAGCTGATCGGGTTGCTCGGCGGGCCAGAGCCGGATGGCGGCAGCGCGCTGATGACGTTAGCATTGGTAATCGTATCCGAGCCTCCGTTAAGCGGCGAGTTCAGCAATGTCGTCAGCACCGCCGGGGCGCCATTGCCGGCGGGGTCAGCGGTATCGACAACCAGAGCAGGCGGGTCAGCGGCAATAGTGAGAACGCCGCCTTGCTGGGCGAAAGGCCCGTTGGCGTCGAGAACGATGTTTTTGCCGGCAGCCAGTTGCACCGTACCGTTGATCATCAGCGAGCCGCGGGAGGTGACCAATAGATTGCCGCCCGCAGTCATTTCGGCGGTGATAGTCAGCGCGGCGCCGCCCGGACTGGTGGCCTGTGTCCCTGAGTCGGTCTGGATGATGATGTCTTGCGCCGCGGCTAGATCGGATTGCGTGAAGCCGATCGCCGAGCCGACGGTGCCAATGGTCAGCGGATCTGCATCAAGGAAGCGGAACGAGCCGCTGGCGGCGTTGCCGGTCAAGAAATTCACCGCATTCGCCGACGTGTCGAAAGCCACCTCCCCGCCTGCATTGACCATCAGGCCGGACGCGGTTACCGCACCGCCGGCTTCCATTGCATCGTCCGCCGCCAGCAGAGCGGCGTTATTTGCCCCATTGCCGGCATTGACGTTGGCCGCTAGCGTCAAATTGCCCGAGTTCGTCGTGCTAACGGCGACGTCTCCGCCGGCCGTTGTAATCCCGGCGAGCAGGTTCATATTCCCTGACGCTGATACCGTGGGGAAATTTGTTAGCCCATCTATAGAAATCCCGATCTGCTGAAACGAGAGCGCTCCGATGGTCAGCGATCTGCCGTCATTGCGGTACGAGAAACTCTGCCCCGGGTTCGTGACCGCTCCGGCTAGCGTGTCGACTTGGTTCTCTCCGCCAAGCGCCACTGAATTTGCGGCGACCAATGCGAGGCCGAACGGCGATGTTCCGGTGACGCCTGCTCCCGCCGCCTCCGATATACCACCGCCCGTGACCAGCGCCAGATTCGGGACCCGGGCAGTATTAAGACTTATAGGAGACAATATGTTAGTATCGCCGGCTTCCCCGGGATATCCGATTTGCAGTAGCCCTGCCGTCACCGTGCCCAGCTCAGCGCTGGTCAGCCCGAGCGTGTCGTTCGAGTTGCCCGCACCGAGCGCGATCGTATCGGCTGCCGTAAACGGCCCCAGCACGACCGCCGATGTTGGGCCGGCGTTGATCGCGCTACCTGGCTTCAAGTACATTGCGTCCGCGAGGATCACAACATCCCCGGCCGATCCTTTTCCCGCAGCCCGGATCGTCGCAGTGTTAGTGAATGAGCCGCCGCCTCCGACTCCGATCAGCACACCGCTGTTCGTCGCACCTAGATCCGCCGAGACCGTCAAGTCACCGGCTTTTGTTGCAAGCTCGATATTTCCGCTTGTCGCAGTAACACCCGCTTGCGGAGCGATATCCGCGAGCTGCGGTAGAGAGCCGATCGTGAATGCATTCGAATTGAGGAACTGAAAGGATGTTCCCGCTATCCCGGCCAATTTGCCGATAGCATTCGCCCCGTTGAACAAGACCGACCCGCCGGCATCCACAACCAGCCCCCCGGCGATAACGGTTCCGCCGGACTCGGCTGCGTTTCCGCTCGCTACCAAGGCCACATTGTTGGCCGGTCCCACCGCGATGTTCTCGGTCAAGGTGAGGTCCCCGGCAGCCCTTATCCGGACATCGCCGGCGGCAGTCGAGACTCCTGATTGCGGCCCGACATCGCCCACGAGCGGCACGGTACCGACCGTCAAGTTGTTGGCGTCGACAAATCGAAACACCCCGCCCGAAGTGCCGGACAACGCCCCGACCGCATTGGCGCCGTCAAACATCACCAGCCCGGCAGCATCGACGATCAGCCCAGCGGCCGTGACTATTCCGCCCGCTTCGGTCGCATTGCCGGCGGCAACCAGCGCAACATCGCCCCCGTTTGCGTTTATGTTGCGGCCTAGGGTCAAATCGCCCGCGGTGGTCGTTTTCAGCGCAATGCCGCCGCCCGCGGCTGTCACGCCGGACAGCGGGTTCGTCGCTGGTCCGGCCATGTTGGCGGAGGAGGCGATTCCGGTCGTGGAGTCGAAAGCCATGCCGACCGTCGGACTCGATAGTGTGCCGACCGTCAAGCCGGCGCCGTCGTTCCGATACAGGAAGCTGTTCGAGGCGGCGCCGTCGATAAAGCCCGCCAAAACGCCGACCTGATTGGCCTCGCCCAGCGAGACCGGGCCGCCGGCGACAATCCCGAGGGCGAGCGGCGGCCCACCAGCCGTCGAATTGATGAACGCCCCCGGTGCTTCGGTCACGCTACCGCCCGTCACCAGCAGCAGACCGGCAAGCTTGGTCGTATCGACGGTGATCGGAGCCGCGACGTCAATGTTGCCGGTCAGCGACGGCGTCCCGTCGACGTTGCGGTACCCAACCTGCAGCAGTCCTGCGCTTATCGATGCGACATCGGCTTGCGTCAGACCCATCATTCCCGGAGAGCCTGTCGTGCCGAGCGCGACCCCATCGGCGGCGGTAAACGGCCCGACCATCACCGTGCCCGAGGCACCCGTCGTCGCGGCGTTGATGATGCCCGGCGCCAGCGTCACGGCGTCTGCCACAATCGCGATATTGCCCGCCGCTATCGGGGAAGTGGTCGTGCTGTCAATACTTCCGTCATTCACGAACGTGCCGCCCGCTCCTCCGGCCATCAGCGTGATCGCGCTGCCACCCGACGCCACCGAAACAGAAGGGCCCACAGTCAGATTGACAACACCACCGATACCACCGGTCGTTGCCACCGTCAGAACGCCACCGTTCGTGGTGATCCCCGATAACGGGTTGCTCGCCGGG
>JBARIB010000328.1:0-4377 GCA_049799535.1 Allostellaceae bacterium
TTCTCAACATGAAGCTGGCCCGACCACCGCGCGGGCCAGCTGTCTCTCTATTCAAAGTTAGGCTTTGTGGCGCCGCCGGCTATCGCGACGGGCCGGCTACAAGTCCGGATCAATTCATGATCCGGGAATCGCTCCCATCTCTCGCCTGTCGTCGCTTGCGGGTGTGGCGCGCGCCGGTTCTTGGAACCGGAACCTCAGCCCCGCCAGCATCGCCGATTGGGCAAGATCGAGCGATCCCGCCTGCTTTCCGAAATAGCGTCGCGCCGTGCGGCCTTGGTACCGCTATTGGAGGAGGTCGTCAAAAATGGTACCGGACGCGCCGCACGACTCGATCGCAAGGCCGCCGGCAAGACCGGGACGACGGAGGATTACCGCGACGCCTGGTTCGTCGGATTTACGACCGACATCGTCGTCGGCGTCTGGGTCGGCAATGACGACAACAGTCCGATGGACGGGGTCGTCGGCGGCGATCTGCCCGCCAAGATCTGGCACGATTTCGTCGAAAAGGCGGAGCAGATCATGTCGACACCGGCTGCCGCAGGAGCGCCCCGTCAGCCGACGCCGGCCGGTTTGGGTACGACGAAAGCGTCCACCCCCGATCTTACCGCGGCTGCGACGACACCGACTGAAGCCCCAAACATCCTGCGCGGCGTTCCGACTGTCGCCTACACCGCTACTCTGGTGTTTCGCGGCGGTGTCGCGCATTTAAAGGGAGTTGAGGGCGAGAAGGGTGAACTGGCCCATGAGCTGGAGCGTTACATTCGCGGCCGCGAGGTGGTCTGCGAGCCAGCCGAGCCGAGCGCGGCGCAATATCGCTGCAAAATCGACAACATCGATGTTGGAGAAGCGGTCGTGCTCAACGGCGCCGGACGGGCAACCACCGATGCGTCGCCGCGACTGCTCAGTGCCGAGCAAAAAGCTGAGGCCGCCGGCCGCGGGGTTTGGCGCGAGTAGTGTTTGGGCTATATTCGCTGGCGGTCAGGGGTGATGCGATGCGGACTACCTCTTATGCGTCGTTTGACGACGCGCTCGAGACATTAGCCGGCTACGGCATCGAGCTCAGCAACGGCAACAGCAATCACGCACCGATGGTGGCCGAGGCGCTGTGCGCAATGGGGCGCCCGGACGCAGTGATGCCGTGGCTCTCGCGTTATCGCGAGCGAATGCTGCCGCGCCTCGCGGCTGGCGACCGCATTTTCCGCGATCGTTGGCGCAGCGCTCTCGGACGGCGCGATCGCTTTACCGACTGGGCGGTCTTTTTCGATGACGAGCTGCAGCAGGCCCCCTGGGCTGAGGTGCTCGATCAGTGGGTGGCACGGCTGGCGCCGGGGTTTTGCGCAGCTGCGACGCACGGCGCCATCCGGCTCGGCCATGCCGTGCGCAGCCTGATGGCAGCTGAGACGCAATGGCGCCTACGCGAGCTCGCCGACGCGCTCGCAAGCTGGGCAGCCACCTATCAGGAGCTGCCGACCAGCGACCTAACATCGGGTACCATGACGCCGCGCCAAGCTGTCGCCAATCTGCCGATTATTGCCCCGCACAGTCGGCGCAGTCTGGGCAATATCACGAAATCGTTGGCGATGCTCGACGACCTCCCCGAGTTTGCCCCGGTAATCGGGCTGCTCGATGTCAGCAATGACATCGAGCGGCTCCTCGCGGAACTGAACGAAACCTTTGCCCGCCTGTATTTGGCGAATGCTCACGACGTATTGACAACGATCGTCTTTATCCACGGCGTGACGAGCCTGGCAGCGGTCGGCAATATGATCCCGGCGGTAAGCCAAGCGACGGCGCGCAGCTTAGTACGCTTCGCCTGGCAGTCGGGGTGCGCGCTTTACGCCTGTTTTGGCACACAGCCGATGGCAGAAGTGTTTCCGCATCGCGAACTGGATGAGAACATCCTTGTCGATCACGCCGTCGCCAATGGCGACGAGCATGTCATCAAGTTCACCGAAGCCTGCCTGCGGCGGCACGCCCTCGACCCGTTGCCGGTTTACCCTGCGGCTGTCGAGAGCGCGCTCCGCCTAATGCAGCGCCGCTGATGGGCGCCCTGACCGTCAGCCCAATAGGACTTCCGTACCCAATAATAATCGAGCGCGCGCCACTGCTTTTTCGCGGCGCTGCCGGGCCCGCTCGACCGCATATTCTTCGAGTGCTGCCTGGTCGGCCTTGCTGACCGATGCCTGGGTCGGCACCACGCATGCCGTCGGGCAGCGCGTCACACCTTTCTTCTGTATATATTCGGCAATAACGGAGTCGCAGTTGTGTTCAGAGGCAATATGCATCATACTCTCCCTGGCTATGGGTGAGGCGTGCTCAGTGAATGGCCACTGTTCCCCCGAATGTGCTATTGGAGACCCGCCGTCTGCGTTTAACGGCTCGCAGTGCCCCGCGTAGAACTCCGTGACGATTGACGCAGTAGACGCGTCGCGCTAGCGAAGGGCGCTCCATCAGCTCCTCCGTTCATTGGAGATTGGCACTGCGGCTTGGTCGCCAGTGGGGGAAGGCAATAGCGACTGGCACTAGACGGCACTCACCTTAACCATGGCTAGTCAGGCGGCCGTCTATTGCACGTCAAAAAGTTGTCCGCCAGTCTTTTCTAATCGGATTTGACGAAACTTTGGCTCAATAGCACTATTGGGTTTGTGCCGCGCAGGTCAAACTACTGCACAGCCGCTGCCCGCCACCTGCACTGGGGCGGGCAGCTCGCGACGATTACTGTGCTGCGACTGTCACGGTTACGTTGGGAAGGACAGAAAGCACTTGTCCGAGGCGAGAATGTAAGTCTCCATGTAGTCTTGGATCACCGGGCGGCGATCGAGCGCTTCCATCGCGCCGATCAGCGCCATCCAGTTCAGCATTTCGTGCTGACCGGCAAACTCCATCTCGGCCAACGACCGCTTGCGCCAGACCCCGTAATCGGCGCGGCACACTGCGTCGAACAATAGCCGGTCGCCTTCGTGATCGGGCCACAAATAGCCGTTCTTCGGCGACAGAAAGGCGTGCGACCAGCTCGAGGATGCGATCAGCGCCGCGCGGTAGGGCGAGGCGGCGAGCACCTCGGCGACCGCGGCGCCGACCTGCATGCAGCGCCAGGGCGCCGGCGACGGCGGATCTTCGGCTTCGTCGGCCGGCCGCGGCGGCTGGAACAGATGCGCAAGGCCGCCCTTGGCGTGCAGGAGGTTGCGGCCGTAGCAATTAACAGCGAACGGGATCACCGGATAGGGAAACCCCTTACGGTCCCAGTCGAGATAAAGGAAAGTGTTGGTGAAGGCATGGGCCATCGGATCGTGCAGGGGCTTGTAGGCATAGGCCATGTCGATGCCGCGCTCGATGAGACCGGTGGCGAGATACTTTGCCGCCTCGCGATGACCGTGCACTTTCAAGGCCCAGTCTCCCGGCTCGCCCCAGCGGTTGGGCTTGCCGCCGTTGCCATTGTGCCAGGGTTTGAGCTCGAAATCGGCGTCGTAGGCGAGGAGGCAGAAGGCGGGGACGAGGTCCTCGCGGAAGTTCTCGTATTGGTCATCGCCCCAAACGAGGACGAGATCGGGGTTGAAGTCGTCGAGGATCTTGCGGATCGCGCGGAAGTCGTTGCCAAAGCGCTCGCCGCAGCGATTGGCCGCCGACCGCCCGTCATCATTGCCGAGCTCGGCAATCAGCTCGTCCGGCCAGTTAGTTCGATCCTTGTAGCGGGCCTCGACATTGGGCGCCGTCAGGGTTCTTTTGAAGACGCTGGTCAGACCTTCGTTCGGCAGGCACAAGGTCGGCCAGTGGGTTACGCCGAGGCCCAGGATTTCCGCCATATCAGTGCTCCTTGCTGTCGTCTTGCGCAGATTGCGCCGAGACCCTGTTTGATACAACGGTAAGATTTCAGCCGGGCTCGACCGGGCGGGGATAGACCTCGTCGATCACATCGTCGATCCAGTGCCGCGTCAGCCCGGGGAGCTCGATAACCTCGGCTTCCAGCGTCGTGCCATGCAATTCGTAGCGCACCGCGCCGAGCCGGTCGGCTCCCGGCAGCGGTTGCGCGTTGATCCTTGGTCCGACGAGAAAGGCGGAAGCAGGAGACCAGATATAACGGGTCGCGTCGTGCCGGAAATCGTGCGCCCGATGCAGATGACCGCTGGCGACGGCAACGACCGAATGGCGCCGCACCAGTTCCATAAGGCGGTCGCGCGGCGGCGGCTTTACCGACCAGTAACCGGTATCGCCTTCATCCGGGCTTGCCACAAACAGCGGCCGGTGCAGAAACCAGGCGATGCGCCGGCCCCCAGCACTCGCGAGGGCCGCCTCGAGCCATATCATCTGGGCCGCTTCTTCGGGATGACCGCTGCCGAGCAACATCGCATCGAACCCGATCAGGCGGAAATCTTCGAC
>JBARIB010000329.1:0-5231 GCA_049799535.1 Allostellaceae bacterium
CGGCTTATATGCCTCATAGATCGCCGGCTCCCCGGCGCCGACCGGCAGGCCGGTCGCCGCGCTGACGCGATAGAGCCTCATCCCGGGCGGCGAGCGGAAGGGTGTGGCCGGGGCATCCTTGAGCGCGGCGATCATAAAATCCCGGAACACAGGCGCGGCGACGTGCCCGCCAGTCACGTCGTCGCCGAGGCTGTCCGGATCGTCGAAGCCGATATAGACGCCGGCGGCGAGGTCGGGCGAGAAGCCGACGAACCACGCATCGCGCCAGTCGTTGGTGGTTCCCGTCTTGCCGGCGATCGGTTTGCCTACCGCTTGCACCACTTTGGCGGTGCCGCGCTCGACCACGCCTTGCAGCATCGTCACAATCTGGAAGGCCGAGCCTGGATCAGCCACCTGCTCGCGTGTATCCGGGATGACGGGCACCGGCTGATGTATCCAATCCACGTCGGTGCAATCCGGGCACGGGCGCTGATCGGCGCGAAAGATCGTTGCACCGTTGCGGTCTTGGACGCGATCGATAAAGGTTGGGGTGATCCGTTTGCCGCCGTTGACCAGCATGGCGTAAGCGGCGGTATGTCGCAGCAGCGTCGTCTCGCCGGCGCCGAGTGCCATCGAGTACTCGCGTGGCATATGGTCCATGATGCCGAAGCGTTCGACGGTCTGCGCGATGGGTTCCATCCCGATGATCGAGGCTACTCGCGCGGTTACCGCATTGAGCGACAACTCAAGCGCGACCCGCAGCGGTGTCGGTCCGCGAAATCTCACCTCCTGGCCTCGCTTCGTATAGTTTGTGGGTGACCACATCGGCAGCCCCGGACCTTGGGGGAGCGATATCGGGCCGTCGACGACCAAAGTCGACGGGGTGAACCCGTGATCGAGCGCGGTCAGATAGACGAACGGCTTGATCGACGAGCCAGGCTGCCGTTTTGCCTGAGTAGCGCGATCGAATTGACTGGTTGCGAAGCTGAACCCACCGCTGATGGCAAGCACACGCCCGGTATGCGGATCCATCGCGACGAGTGCGCCGGAGACCTCCGGGACCTGGCACAAGGCGTAGAGGCCCGCCGCCTTGCCGCTGGTGCCCGAATCGCTTTTTGTGACGCCGACCGGCTCAACCATCACGACGTCGCCAGGCTTGACGACATCGGACGCGGCGCGCGGCGCCGGGCCAAAAGTCCCGTTCTCATGCCGCGGTCTCGCCCAGCGCATCTCGGAGAATGGAATGCGGCCGCTCGCCCCGTTGGCGAAGCCGATCGCCGCGCCGTCCGTCTCGGTGCGGATCACCATGGCGATCCGCCACCCGACATTGGTGGCAACCGCGGGCACGGGTACCGCGGCTAGATGTGCCGCCCAATCTCCCTTCGGGTCGATCCGAGCTATCGCGCCTCGCCAGCCGCCGTGGCTGTGTTCGTAGGCGATGAGGCCCGACCGTAGTGCCTTGTCGGAAGCCGCCTGCAACCTTGCGTCGAGGCTGGTGCGCACCGAAAGCCCGGCCCCGTACAGGACTTTATCGCCATAGCGGGTGAGCAGCTCGCGCCTGACCTCCTCTGCGAAATAGGGTGCCGAGACCTGTTCCGTCTCTTGCCGGCGGCCAAGCTGAAGCGGCTCTGCTTCGGCTTGCGCTGCCTCGGCCTGAGTTACCGCTCCGTCTTCGACCATTCGCTCCAGGACCCAATCGCGGCGGGCCTTTGCCGTTTGCGGGAAGCGCGCCGGATTATAACGGTTCGGCGCCTTGGGCAGGCCAGCCAGGAAAGCGGTTTCGCCGAGGGTCAGCTCGTCAAGGGATTTGTCGAAATAAGTCAGCGCCGCTGCGGCAACGCCGTAGGCGCCAGAGCCGAGATAGATCTCGTTCAAATAGAGCTCGAGGATCCGGTCCTTCGGCAGCGCCGCTTCGATGCGGGTCGCGAGCAGGATCTCCTTTACCTTTCGTTGGATCGAGATCTCGTTTGATAGCAGCATGTTCTTGGCGACCTGTTGCGTAATCGTGGAGGCGCCGACCGGACGGCGGTTCGCGCGAAACCGGCCTAAATCGGTTATTGCGGCGCGCAGGATGGAAGCCGGATCGACGCCATGGTGGCTGTAAAAGTTCTTATCCTCCGCCGACAGGAAGGCGTCGATTACAGGCTTGGGAATCGCTTGGATCGGCACGAAAATGCGGCGCTCGGTCGCATATTCGGCAAGCAACCGGCCATCACCTGCATGCACTCGGGTTGTGATTGGCGGCTGATAATGCGCGAGCTGCTGGTAATCGGGTAGGTCACGACCGAAATACCAAAGTGTGATCCCGACGAACCCGAAGCCCGCGATCGCCAGCATGACCGTACAGACAAAAAGAAACCTGAAAACTTTCACCATTGCTCTACGGTTTGCGACCGTCCCCGGCAATACAACTGCCAAACAGCGTCCCATTTCGCGCGAGCGCAACAGCGCCCTCATATGCGCTATCGGCGACACCAATCCAAGCATGTTTTCCTATTTGATTGGTGTTTCGGCTCGCGATGGGCTTGCGCGTGCATGAGCGCAGTCCCATCGGACTAAACGATTGTGGGAGACGGGTTTACTCTATACAGTGAGGATCGCGAAAAGCACCGTTCGCCGGCCGGGCACCGTGCCCGGTAGGGCGATGCGACATAAGCTCGAATTTGATTGGCAGCAGCACGACTGCCGCCGATTCGGGCCGCAGCGCCAGGCGATGCGGATTTTTATAAACCCGAAGCCGCCAAAGGCTCCCTGACGAGAATCCCATGGCCGATGTCCCGTCATTACTCGGTGGAATAACTTCAGGCGCTGGCGGCTTCCTTGCGCAAAGGATTGCGCCGTCGGCCGAATTCGCGCGGCCGCCGCTGCGCGCCTCGGAGTTATGCCCGAATGGCAAAACGAATGCTCATCGATGCCACGCACCCCGAAGAAACCCGGGTGGTGGTGCTAAATGGTAACCGACTAGAAGAGTTTGATTTCGAATCGTCCACTAAGAGGCAGGTAAAGGGTAATATCTATCTTGCCAAGGTAACGCGCGTCGAGCCATCGCTACAGGCCGCTTTCGTCGAATACGGCAATCATCGGCACGGCTTTCTAGCATTCAGTGAGATACACCCCGATTATTACAAGATTCCGGTCGGCGATCGGACCCAGTTTCCCGAGTTGGGTCACGAAGAAGCCGAAGGACAGCAGGCGCTAGCCGAGGCCGCCGAAGAAGAGGGCGTGCAGCTGGCGGAGGCGTTGCCGGAGTCGGTTCCGGTCTCAGCGCTTCCCGAAGCAAGCGAAGACGAAGCGGCGGAGACGGCAGAAGCAGAATTTCCAGAATCGTCTCATCTGCCAATCGATCCTACGGATCCGTCCCTTGACGGCGGAAATCCGGCCGAAGACATCTCGCAACGAGCGATGCTCTCGCCGATGCCCGACACTGAACACGCTTGGGCTGTGGTTGAAGAGTTTCACAAGATCCCCCTCGAACAGCCCGAGTACACGCCCGAAACCCCTTCGGTCACAAGCTCGGTTGCTACCGCCGCCTTTTTGAGCCGAGACGAGTCATTTGCCTCCGCAGAGGAATTTCCCCCGTCATCTTCCGCGGTAGAGGTCTCCTTGGCCGGCGAAGATCCGATGGCGTCGGCCGAAGCCGTTGCCGAGGTGGAAGCTGAACCAGAGGAGCCGGTGGAGACCATCGGCGGGGATGAGCTGGACGAAGCCGAGCATCACCGCTCGCGGACATTGCGGCATTACAAGATCCAGGAGGTGATCAAACGGCGGCAAATCATGCTCGTCCAAGTCACCAAGGAAGAGCGCGGCAACAAGGGCGCGGCGTTGACCACCTATCTTTCGCTCGCCGGGCGCTACTGTGTGCTGATGCCGAATACGGCGCGCGGTGGCGGTGTGTCGCGCAAGATCACTAGCCTCAGTGATCGCCGCCGACTGAAGGATATCCTCGAGGAGCTCGATATTCCCGAAGGGATGGGTGTGATTGTCCGTACGGCCGGTGCCGAGCGCTCGAAGGCCGAGATCAAGCGGGACTATGACTACCTGCTGCGCCTGTGGAACGAGATCCGTGACTTGACCTTGCGCTCCACCGCTCCGGCTTTGATCTACGAGGAGGGCAATCTGATAAAACGGTCAATCCGGGATCTCTATACGCGCGACATCGACGAGGTCCTGGTGGAAGGCGATGAGGGCTACCGCACGGCCAAAGCATTCATGAAGATGCTGATGCCGAGCCACGCAAGGCGCGTCCAGCCTTATCGCGATCCGCAAATTGGCCTGCTTCACCGCTTCCAGGTCGAAAGCCAGATTGACGCTATTCACTCTCCGATAGTGCAGCTTCGTTCTGGCGGTTACGTCGTGATCAATCAGACCGAGGCTCTGGTTGCTATCGATGTCAATTCAGGCCGCGCGACACGCGAGCGCAATATCGAGGAGACGGCAATCCGCACAAACCTTGAAGCGGCGGAGGAGATCGCTCGCCAGCTTCGGTTACGCGATCTCGCCGGATTGATCGTCATCGACTTCATCGACATGGAGGAGCACCGCAATCAAGCCGCCGTGGAGCGCCGGCTCAAAGAATCACTAAAGACGGATCGTGCCCGCATTCAGGTCGGCCGCATCAGTGCTTTTGGGCTGCTCGAGATGTCGCGTCAGCGACTAAGGCCATCGCTGGCGGAAACCTCGACCCAACCTTGTCCGCACTGCGGCGGCAGCGGGTTCATTCGCTCGACCGAGTCGACCGCACTCTACGTCCTGCGTTCGATTGAAGAAGAGGGGATGCGGCGCCGCTCGGCCGAGATCTGCGTACACGTGCCGACTACGGTGGCGCTCTACATTCTAAACCAAAAACGCGATTCGCTCGTGCAACTGGAGGCGCGCTACGGAATTCGGGTACTGGTGGCGCGAGACGATGCGCTGGTCCCCCCAGCGTTCAGGCTGGAACGCTTACGCGCTTATACGCCGGCTGAGACGGCGGTCTTGTCGACTGCACCGTTGACACAAGCGCCGATACCCGACGAAGACGAGGCGATCGACGAGGCTGAGGAAATTTCGGAACCTGACCAAGAGGACGAGGAGGAGCGCGGCCGCAGTAGACGTCGGCGCAGGCGCCGCCGCCGCCGCGAAGAAGAACCGACGACCCATCCGACCGCATTTGAGGCTGGAGCCGAAGAGGAGCCCGCAGAGGACGAAAGCGAGTTGGCCGTCGACAACGGCCGGACAGAGCTCAGCGATCGAGACGGCGATGAGGACAGTGA
>JBARIB010000330.1:0-4244 GCA_049799535.1 Allostellaceae bacterium
GCCGAGAGCCTGCAAAGCGCGGCGATTAGTCTGGCACAAACGACGCTATTCCTGAGCGAGGTACGAAACGTTCTGTAGGCGAAGTCGCCGGTGCCCCAAGTACCAGCCCGCGGTCGGAGGCCGATACCTGCCACAGGAAGCGGTGTCGGTGAAATGCGGCCGGAGCAGGTCGAATGGCTCTTGCACCGTGGATTCGCAACCTATCCGGCATCATTCAGAACCACTATCTCCGCTCCACTCATCGGTCGCTTGCGAACTGAGCGATGGGAAGGGATAGAGCGCGCGCAGGAGCCCCTTCCGCGTTACCGCCGGGCAAACGCCTGCATCTCGTTCCAGGCCTTCGACCCATTAGAACCCGGCCTTGCGAAGGCCCTCGCGGAGGCGCTCGCGATCGGCGGGGTTCTGCAACTGCGTGCCGAAGGCGTCGGCATCGAAAGCGGGATCGGAGCGTCGAAGCTTCTCGGCCGCGCGCGCCGCCTCTTCGCTACGGCCCTGTTGCGCGTAGCTCGCAGCGAGGACCGCGCGGTTATACGACGCCTCGGGGGTCTCGCTCAGATTACGCGCCAAGAGCTCGACCGCCGAGTCGTATCTGCCACTCAGATAATAGGCCAGTGCCAGCGCGAAGCGGTTGAAAATATTGAGACCGGGATCAATGCGCCGGGCCGTCTCCAAGGCTGTGATCCCTTCCTCGGTCCCACCCGACCAAACAAGCGCAGCGCCGCGCCCGGCGACCGCATCTACGTCGTTCGAGTTGATCGCCGTCGCACGGTCCAGTTCAGCCAATGCTTGTTCGTATCGGCCGTAATAGATGTGAATTTGTCCAAGGAGAACATGCGCGCGAACATCCGAATCGCTTAGGCTCAAGGCCTTGTAAGCCAAAACGTCGGCTTCCCTCAGCGCCGCTTCCGGCGATTCCGCCCACCCCATAGTTACGGCGACACGATAGGTTTCGCCGAGCCCGGTATAGGCGGCAGCGTAACGAGGATCGAGCTCGATCGCCTTTCTGAGCAGCGCGCGCGCATCGACATTCGTGCTCCGCTTCGCCTCTGAGATGGCTCGCCGGGCACGCAGCACATAATCGTAAGCTTCGAGGCTCTCGGTAGGCTTCGCGCGAGCTCGCTGCTGCTCGACCTGAGTTACCTTGACGGCAAGGCCGCCCACAACCTGCGTTGTGATCCGATCTTGTACAGCGAAGACGTCGCGCAGAGATTCGTCAAACCGACCGGACCAGAGGACTTGGCCGCGATCCGCGTCAGTAAGCTCCGCCGTTACGCGCAACTGATCACCGAGCCGGCGCACGCTTCCTTCGAGGAGGTATTGGACGGATAGGTCGCGGCCAACTTGTTGCGGTGTGACTGACCTCAGTTTGTAAGGGGCAACGGCGTTGCGCGACATCACCGTGAGGGACGAGAAGCGCCCGAGTGCATTGATCACGTCGTCCGTCATGCCGTCGGCGAAGTAATCGCTATCACCTACGGGGCTTGCAAACGGCAGAACGGCAATAGCCGGTTTTCCAAGTCGCGGGAGGACCCCCGGAACCGATCTGTCCGGGCCGGCGTGACCAAAGGGCCAGAGACCGATCGCTGCCAAGGCCGAAACGCAAACCGTAGCCGCCAACCAGAGACGCCATCGCGGTCCTACGCTCCTATGCGAACGGCGCGGGGTGGCGCCTATCGCCGATAGCGACTGGTCATCCGGCGGCTGTTCAATCGCATCGGGTGGCGGGGCGGTAACGTCGAGTAAGGCACTCGCCTCGAGTCGGTAACCTCGGCGCGGCACCGTCCTGACCAGACGGTTACCATCCTCGCCAAACGCGTGCCGCAACTCCTTGACGCATTGGACGAGCGAATCGTCGGTCACAACGACATCGGGCCAGACCGCGGCGATGATCTCGTCCTTCGAAACGAGCCGCCCCGCATTCTCGACCAGAAGCTTGAGAACCTCGAAGGTTTTCGGGCGGATCTCTATCTCATCCACGCCCGACCAAAGGGTGCCGCGGCGCAGATCGAGCACGTATCGGTCGAACCGGATCATCCCCGGCCGGATCGAGCGTTTGGAGGCGGTTGCCGTCTCGTCGCGTGAAATCGGCGAAATATCCCCGTTCATTCGGCACTCTTTCGTTACGCGGCGCCGCCTCCTGGCATTCAATCCGGCCAACGGAGGGTCACGTGAAAGTAGCTTTCAGCGACACGCATTTTATCAGCGCGCTTGGGGCGGTCTCAAGCGGCTCTGGCAGATCTCATGATCGGCATCATTTTGTGGTGCTAAGCGGCGGATCGCCGAGAGCTGTCCGCTCCGTTACGCGATGGAAGGCACTCCGCGAAGCCGCTATCCTCTTGCCTTATCCAGTTTTAGGCGGGGAGGCTTACCCATGCGCGGCTTCGGTCCACGAAACGGTTCGGTCTGGGTGGCGGTTTCGGTCGTTCTCGTCTTGCTGGCGTTCGCCGCAAGGCCATCCCGCGGCGCAGAGCCAAGCTTGGCGATCGGCGGGTACGATCCTGTGGCCTATTTCACGCAAGGCCGCGCCACAAAGGGCGATCCCAATTACGAATACGTCTGGGACGATACCCGCTATCGCTTTGTCAGCGCCCAGGATCGCGACCTGTTTACAGCCCGCCCTGAGCAATACGCGCCGCAATTCCCAGGCTACTGCGCGATGTCGTTGGCGAACGGGGTCAACGTCGAACCCAACCCGGAATACTGGCTCATCAAAGACGGCAAGCTTTATCTCTTCGGCAAATCTATCGGGCCCAGCAAGTTCAGCGCCAATTTTGGCGAAAACGTTGTGCGCGCCAACGAGAATTGGCGTCGCGGGCGGAACGGCGAAACGCCGGCTGCCGCCGATCAAGCCCAATAGCCGGGGCAACCGGAGCAAAAGACGGTCAGTGCTCCTCGTTGCCCCGTGTCCGGTTCTTCAGCACGGAGCATAGAGGAGACAGCCAATGACCACCGCACGATCTCGTCTGCGTCACGCGCTACCGCTCGGCGCCCGCGTCTTGCTCATCCTTGTCGGCGTGGCGATCGGCGGCGCCACGTTGCCGGCCCGCGCCGACATCGTCACGATATGGAACGAAAAGGCAATCGAGCTTCTGCCCAAGATGGGCAAGCAAGGGCCTTTCAATCTGCGCGGTTTGGCGATGATGCACGCCGCCATGTTCGACGCCGTGAACGCGATCGAGCGAAGATATTCGCCTTTCCAGGTCGACATGACCGCGCCCAAGAACGCGTCGGCCGAGGCTGCCGCCGCCGCAGCCGCCAGGCGCGTCCTCTTGGAACTCGTGCCGCAGCAGCGGGAAGCGATCGACGCCACCTTCTTTGCGACGGTGGCGAGCATTCCGGAGGGCGACGCCAAGAACCGCGGCGCGGCGCTGGGCGAGGATGTCGCCGTGAAGATCGCGCTCTGGCGCGCCGGTGACCGATCCGATGAACCCGTCGAATACGCGCCTCGGAGCGGTCCTGGTTTCTATGTCGCGACTTCGTCGGCCCCCATGATCGCACCGCATTGGGGGCGGGTCGTTCCGTGGACAATGACGAGCGGCAACCAGTTCCGGCCGGGACCACCGCCAGCGCTCGACAGCGAGCAATGGCAGCGCGACCTCGCGGAGACGATGACCCTCGGCGGCAAAGACAGCGAACGGCGCACTGCCGAGCAGACGGTTATCGCCAAGTTCCACGCTCCCCCAGAGTTTCCCGTGTGGAACGCCCTCGCGCGCGGGATCGCCGTGGAGAAACGACCCAGCCTCAGCGCCTCCGCCCGGTTGTTCGCGCTACTTAATCTCGCCATGGCAGACGCCCATATCGCCGTCTACGACGCCAAATATACCTATAATTTCTGGCGCCCTGTCACGGCCATCCATGCCGGAAGCGCGGGTATTGCTGCGGACCCCACTTGGGAATCCCTCATCCCGGCGCCTATGCATCCGGAATACCCCTGTGCGCATTGCACCGTTGGTGGTGCAGCGCTGGTTGTCCTGGAGTCGGAGTTCGGCGACGCCGAGCCGTTTTCCGTCGGCACAGGAGCGATGCCTGGTACTGGGCGCAAATATCCCAGCTTTGCGGCCTTTGCTGAGGAGGAGGCGTTTTCGCGCATCCTAGGCGGAATTCACTATCGAATCTCATGGAACACCGGCGCCGCGCTGGGCCGCAAGATCGGCGAGCAGGCGATCGCCCGCATGATGCGGCCCCAATCCTGATTCGAGGAGCTGGTCAACGTCTGCAGGCGCGTCATGTGCGCGGGATATCGC
>JBARIB010000331.1:0-1630 GCA_049799535.1 Allostellaceae bacterium
AACGGGTACCAGGGAATAAAGGCGATACCGGAACCGGCGCACATATCGATCAGCCGGTCTGAAGATCTGTCGCGCAGATTGTAGCAATTCTGGACGGAGACGATCTTGGCGACGGCGCGTGCGCGGGCAAGCTCCTTCTCCGACACGTTCGACACGCCGATATGGTGGATCTTCCCGCCGCGCTGGAGGTCGACGAGCGCGCCGACTGAATCCTCGATTGGTATCCGATGATCGACAGCATGAAGCTGGTAGAGCTCGATGCGCTCGAGCCTCAGCCTTCTCAGGCTGTCCGCACAGGCACGGCGTAAATGCTCGGGCCGACAATCGGCGACCCAACGGTCGGCGCCGGGTCGCGTAAGCCCGCCCTTTGTCGCCACCACTAGCCCTGTGGGATAAGGATAGAGCGCCTTGGCGATCAGCATCTCGCTGATGCCGGGGCCGTACGAATCCGCGGTGTCAATAAAAGTGACGCCCTTGTCCACCACTCGCCGGAGCAGCGCGACCGCCGCGCTTTCATCCCTCGGAGGGCCCCAGATCCCCGGGCCGGTGATGCGCATCGCGCCAAAGCCAAGATGTCCAACTGGCAACTCGGCGTTTGCTTGGGGCGACATGTTGGCCTCCTCGCGCGCGAAAATCGGCCTGATCGCTCACGCCGACCCCTGTAATCGGGCACGATAACCCGATCCCGTGGCTGCCGCATCGCCGGAATTCAGGCACTCATTTCGGCATTTACCCTCGACACACCGGCCGAGTCTTCCGCGGCGCCATCGAGCTTGGTTGCGCTCAAATTTCATTGCCAGGAAAGGTCAAGGGGCAGACCATCGCCCTCTCAAAGCGCGCGACAGGGGATCGGAGGAGTCCATGCCGGAGGCAAGTCCGCATCGCATCGACGTACATCATCATCTCTGTCCACCGCAGTACCTTGCCGCAGTGAGCCGCCATCAACCGATGGTGCCGATACTGGCCGGCTGGAGCTTGCAGAAATCGCTCGACGACATGGCGCAGGCCGGCGTCGCGACCGCCATGCTGTCAATCACTACTCCGGGGTTCTGGTTCGGCGATGTCGGCGAGACCCGGCGTCTCGTGCGGCTGTGCAACGACTACGCGGCCCGGCTGGTCGCGGACCATCCCGGCCGCTTCGGCCTCTTCGCCGCGCTGCCGCTCCCCGACGTCGAGGGGAGCCTCCGCGAAATTGAGTACGCACTCGACACGCTCAAGGCCGACGGCATCGGCCTCTATACCGATTACGAAGCGAAATACCTCGGCGATCCGGCCTTCTCGCCGGTGCTCGCCGAGCTGGATCGGCGCAAATGCGTCGTCTATACGCATCCCGTCTGCCCGGATTGCTGCAAGAACCTGGTGCCGGGCGTCAGCGAGGCGTCGATCGAATACGGCACCGATACGACGCGTACCATTGCGAGCTTGGTCTTCAGCGGCGCCGTGGCGCGGTACGCCGATATCGGGTTCATCTTCTCTCATGCCGGAGGCACGATGCCGTTCCTGATCGAGCGCTTCGACAGGCTGGCGCTGAACCCGGCCACGAAGGCACAGCTTCCCCGCGGCGTACGCCACGTACTGGCCCAATTTTACTACGACACGGCTCAGTCAGCGAACCCGTCAGCGCTCTCCT
>JBARIB010000332.1:0-1615 GCA_049799535.1 Allostellaceae bacterium
GTTGGCGCGCTCGCGGATCGGCACGTTCGACGTCACCGGCGACATCGCGCTGCGCGGCGGTTCCGAGAGCTTCGTGTTCACCGCCGGCGGGTTCAATCCGCTGTTCACGCCGCCGCCAAACCTGCCCAGCCTGCGGCGGCTGTCCATCTCGATCTCGCCGAGCGCGGTGCTCAATATCTCCGCCGACGCCTACTTCGCGCTGACAGCGAGCTCGCTGCAGTTCGGCGCGGCGATGTACGTCGAGGCGAAGCTCGGGCCGCTCGGTGCGAAAGGACACGTCAGCCTCGGCACGCTCATTCACACCGAACCGAAAGTCCACTTCACCGCGTCGATCTCCGGCGAGTTCCAGCTCACGGTCGGAGGCGAGGAACTCGCCTTGATGAACGTGGATATGCTGCTCGAAGGCCCGGATCGCTGGCACGCCCGCGCCCACGCGAGCATCAGCCTGTTCTTCTTCAGCATTTCCGGCACGCTCGATCTCGAATGGGGAACCGACGCGCTCCTTGAGCTCGGCCCACCGGTCGACGTCGCGCAGGCGGTACGCGACGCCTTGGCGGCCGAAGCCACCTGGACACACGTCCTGCCGGCCGCGGACGCCGGCACGGTGCAGCTCCGCTCCGGAGTCGAAGCCTTGCATCCGCTCGGCGTTCTCGCCTGACGCAAACCGCCGCGCCGCTCGACGTTGGACTCGCAAAATTCGGAGCCAACGCCGTCACCTCGGGCAATCCGGTAACGGTCGCGATCACCGCGGCCGGCGGTGTCGTCACTAGCGCGCAGGAATTGTTCGCGACCTCGCAGTTCTTTGAGGTTAGCGACGAGGATCGTCTGTCTAAACCCGCCTTCCTTCCGTTCGATGCCGGTGCAACGCTCCAGGGCGAAGCCTGGCAGGTCAGCGATGCGCAGATCGCCTCCGTCGTGTACGAAGAGAGCCTCGGCGAAGACGACGTTAGTTCGGGTCCGAGCACCTTCCGTCCGCTCGATGCGATCGCGCTCGGTTGGGTGCACCTTGGAGCGGCAGGGCGCGCACGTCCCTCGCTCAAGAAGCCACTGGCGGCGACGATCGGCGTGGTGGCGACGAGTTATTCGGTCGCGAGCGCTGTGACCGGCGCGATCCTGTCCAAGGGCGCGGTGTCGGCGCTGACCGCGTCGACGCGACGGTCGGTCGATACGATCGCCGTCGCCGACTTCGAGCTCAGGAGGTGAGCTGATGCCGGTACAATTTACCTTCGCCTCGATGATTCATCGCGGGTTTTTCGCCGACCACAGCGCGACTACCGAGGTGACGGTTGCCGTTCCCGGCAAAGAGGCCATCGTCCGCCAGGTGCCAATGATTACCCCCGGGGACGTGATCGGAATCCCAGCGCGTCAGGTTATTCGCTGCGCGCCGCTCAACGGAGTCGTTGACGCGGAACCCAACTACCTCGCGACGATCGATTTCGACGCACCGGACCTCCCCTGGCTGTTCAGCAGGAAGCCGGCCAGCGGTCCAATCCAGCCCTGGATCACCCTCGCCGTCATCGACGTGACCGATCTCAAGACCGACCCGCTGTCCGCGTCGCCGGTGGGCACACAGCTGACGATCGCCGGCGTGCAGCTGCCGAATCACGCGGAAGCC
>JBARIB010000333.1:0-1887 GCA_049799535.1 Allostellaceae bacterium
GACGAAGCCAACGCCGTCGAGGCCGATTTCGCTGCCGCGCACCCGCGTGTCGCCGCAACAAAATGACCCGGCCGCTCGTGCCTTGCGCCGCCTTGGCGGCGACCGGGTCGCGCCGGT
Source organism: Allostellaceae bacterium (assembly GCA_049799535.1). Lineage (GTDB taxonomy): Bacteria > Pseudomonadota > Alphaproteobacteria > ATCC43930 > CGMCC-115725 > AP-15. Next base: position 118 of record JBARIB010000333.1, read on the forward strand.
GCCGCTCTACCAGGCCAAGCGTGAGCGATAGGGCTCTCGTGGTGGCCGCCGCATCGGAAATTGCGAAAGCCCTCGGCGGTGCGCATAGGTCGGGTGCATGGTGGCGGTGTCGCTGCCCAGTGCACGGCAGCCAAGGCGCCACACTGGCATTGCGCGACGGGGACCGCGGCGGCCTTGCCATTAAGTGCTTCGGCGGCTGCTGCTCGCATGAGGTTTACGCCCAGCTGCGCCGGCTTGGATTGCTCACCCGCGTCGATAGAGGCGAATTCATCCCGCCGCCTGATGCCACATTGGCGCGGCGGCGGGCTCCCGCCGAGGCGGCCGATCGCGTTCGCCGGATTGCCAACGCGCTCGATCTATTCCGCAACGACAGTCGGTCCGCGAAAGGCACATTGGTCGAGCGCTATTTGCGGTCGCGCGGTCTCGCTTTGGAGATACCGGCGACGATCCGCGCCAGCCTGAGCTGGCTGCGCCACAGCGAAAGCGGCGAGATGCGGCCGGCAATGGTCGCGCTCATCGAGCACATCCTGCATGGCCGCACCGGTGTGCATCTGACCTATCTCGCCCTTGACGGCTCGCAGAAGGCGACGCTCCAGCCGGACCGGCGTTTCCTCGGGCCCGTGGGCGGCGGCGCCGTGCGGCTCGCCCCTGCGGCGGAGACCCTGATGGTCGGAGAGGGCATCGAAACCTGCCTTGCGGCGATGCAGGCAACGGCAATGCCGGCCTGGGCGGCGGTCAGCACATCCGGGGTAAAGGCGCTGGTACTGCCGCCAATTGTTCGCACCATCATCATTCTCGTCGACAACGACGTGAACGGGGCTGGCGAGGCCGCTGCCAGTCTCGCCGGCTGGCGCTGGCTCGCCGAGGGGAGGCGGGTGCGGTTGGCGAAGCCGCCGGTGCCCGGCACCGACTTCAACGACGTGATCGTGGGGCGCACGCCCGAGCGAGCAACTGGGGGGCTTGCAGATGTCGACCACCGATGATGGCGCCAGGCGTGCACGCCAGATCGTCAACGACGCCGAGGACCTGGATTGGCCGGATCCCGAGCCGCTCGACCAGGCCAGTGCCGACGAACAGCCTTATCCGATAAACGCGTTGCCGTTGGTAATGGGCGCCGCCGTCAAGGAGTACCGCGCATACGGGCAGCAGCCAATGCCGCTGGTCGCGTGCAGCGCGCTTGCCGCTGCTGCGCTCGCCAGTCAGGGGCTGTGCGATGTGCGGCGGGATCAAGAGCTGTGTGGGCCGCTCAGCCTCTATCTGATGCTGGTCGGCATATCGGGCGAACGCAAATCGTCGAGCGATCGGGAATTCACTAAGCCCTTCCGGCATTGGACGCTGCAGCGGCACGAAGAGGCCAAACCAAAAATAGCCGAAGCGCGAGCCGCCATTGCGGCGTGGGAGGCCAAACGAGAGGGGCTGCTGACGAAAATCAAGCGCCTGAGCAGCGGCGGGAAGAAGCCTGCAATCAGCACCGAAGCCGATATCCAGGCGATGGAACGGGAGCTTAAAGAGCTCGAGCTCATCAAGCCCGCCGCCCCGATCCTGCCGCGGCTCTTTTACGAAGATACCAACCCCGCCGCGCTAGCGGTGGATCTGGCCGAGGGCTGGCCGTCCGCCAGTCTATGGTCCGACGAAGCCGGCCTAGTGGTTGGCTCGCACGGCATGAGCGACGAGTCGCGGATGCGATATTTCGGGCTGCTGAACCGCTTGTGGGACGGCGGCAGTTTTGAGCGCCGGCGCCGGACGACGGATAGCGTCAGCGTCGATGGC
>JBARIB010000334.1:0-28351 GCA_049799535.1 Allostellaceae bacterium
AAACAACGGGGGAGGTTCGATCGGGACCAGTGCCCAACTGCGAAGTATTGAGGGCGGTCACAACGCCCGGGGGCTCGAACCGGAAGAGGAAAACCCCGGTCGGATCCGCTCGCAGGTCTTGCAGGCCCCCGGCTTTGGCAATCGCTTCGGCCAAGGTGATTCGCTCGGCATTGAAGCTGACCTGCGCGTTCTGTCCAGTTGCACCTAGCACGGAATAAGTCTGCGGGACTAGAACCAGTGTCAGGACGTCGCCAGGCAGCGCATAAATGTTTTCGGCCGGGTCGGAAACGAGCCGCTCCATCGGGATCGTTACGGTGACCCCGTTCCGGGAGAGCCGCACAAAGGTGTCGTACACGGGAGCTTTCGCTCCGCCAGCCAGCGCGATCAGGTCGAGGAGCCGGTCGCCATTGACCGAGAGCGGCACCCGGGCGCCACTAACGACTTCGCCCGAGACGGTCGCTGCATAGGTCACACTCTTGACTATTGTCACGATCACCTGCGGCTCGATTGCCTTCTCGGATAGGCGCTGCTCGATTTCGTGCTGGACTTCCACCGTTGTCCGCCCAGCAATCGGCACCCGCCCCGCGAATGGAACGCTAATCCCGCCGTCCCGGCCGACTACCTGCTCCGGGATCGTCACACTCCGGGAACCAGGAGAAACGCCCGTCGTGGAAGAGGTACCGAAGAGCCCACCCCCCGCGGCTTCCCAAATCGAGACCAAAACACTATCGCCGATCCCGATTTTCGGCGGCGGAGGTTGGCCATTTGTCCCAAAGCGCGTTCGAAAGCTCTCCGCCGGCTGTGCCAACAGCGTCGCGACGACGCTCGGTGTGACATCGACGACGTTGTAGCGGATCTCGTTCGCTTGGACCCCTTGATCAACGATTTCACTTGCTGTCGGACCGGCGGTGGGCAGATAAGCGCACCCAGCAAGAGTGGTGCTTGCAATAGAGACAATAGAGACAATAGAGACAGAAAGAGCAGCGGATCTCATTGACGCGACGGAACGGGAGAGCCGTTGTGGATCGCTTGCCCCGTCTAAGACTGCCGCTGGCTAGACGACCTGCAGCTGAGTTGCAATCAAGCGGGATGCATAGACGCCCATCCAGCCGATAGGATCAAGCCAGCCCTTCTCATTGCGCGGCGGACGGATGGCGCGTATGTGTGCGTTAGTGATTTCGGACAAGTCGTTTATCGGACGAGGTGGGTCGAATTCGGTCGACCAAAAAAAACGCGCTACACCGCCGACCTCATGTTTGGCGATCAAGCAGTTTGGCGCGCCGCCAGCTCGATTATAGAGCCCGACTGCGGAATAGCTCTCCTGATGGTTGACCATCATTACACCTTCCGTGCCTGGAAAGGCGTATTTCATTGCCGAGAACCAGCGGCACAAAGCGGCCAGTTCCGCTTCGCTGAATTCGTAGGCGGTCGGCGAACGGGCCCGGTCCGCGGCCGATAAGACGCCTTGCAGCGTCAGCGGGAAAGGCACGACGTTCGTCTGCTTTGACACTGTCCCCTCGCCCCATCTCGGGCCGCATTGCTGCAGCCACATTCCCCCGCACGCCGGACGCGCACTGTAGACCGCCGCCTGGCCGTCGAGTCCAAAACGTCCAGGGGTGAGGCGATCGCTTTCAGAAATATTTATCGAAAAAGGATCGATACAGTGCACAGACGGAATTCGATGCACAAATACTATACCGCCGCTACTCGGGGTGCAATCGTAACTCAAGGCATTTGATGGTTTTCCAGCCGCCTGTGGCGCACAAGACACAGTGGCAAAAAGGCGACAGATGTTAAACTTGCGGTTTGGAGCCCGTGGGCGTCGATGTGTCACTCAGAAACCGCCATTGACCTTCTGCTGCGCTTCTGCTAGGCAAAGCCATGATGCATTCCGAGCGTCGCGAGCTTCGACTTATTGTCTCGGCGTCCTAAGGGGCGCCGAGTACTCGCGACCGCCCTTCCCTGCCTGGGAATCCTCTCGCTCGGTTTGCGCTCATGTTGCCCGCTTATTCGAACTATTGGTTTCCTAAGTCCGGTTGCTTTTTGAGTGCCGGCGAGCCGCCGTTACATCTCCGACTTAGCTGCGGTCGGCGGCGCTGACGGCCGCCGGCCGCCATTTCCCCTGAATTCAAATGATTGATCCCACTGGATTGGTGGTGAATCCCTGCTCTTGGAGATTTCCGATGACCAACATGCCGATCCATAAATACGGGCCTTTCAAACCTGTAGATCTGCCAGATCGACGCTGGCCGATTAAGATCATCGACCGGGCGCCGCTGTGGTGCAGCGTCGACCTGCGCGACGGCAATCAGGCGCTGCCCGAGCCGATGGGGCCGGACCGCAAGCGGCGCATGTTCGATCTGCTGGTGAAGCTCGGCTTTAAGGAGATCGAAGTCGGCTTCCCCGCCGCCTCTGAAACAGACTTTGTCTTTATTCGCCAGCTGATCGAGGAAGAGCTGGTGCCCGATGATGTTACGATCCAGGTCCTGACCCAGGCCCGGTCTGAACTGATCGAGCGAAGCTTTGAGGCGATCCGCGGGGCGCGGCGCGCCATTATGCACCTCTACAACTCTACCTCGACCCTGCAGCGCCGGGTGGTCTTCGGCCTCGACAAGGCGGGGATCATCGACATCGCGGTGAACGGCGCCAAGCTCATCCGCAAGCTCGCCGCGGCAATGCCGGAAAGCGAAATCGTGTATCAGTACTCACCCGAGAGCTTTACGGGCACCGAACTCGATTTCGCAGTCGAGATCTGCGAAGCCGTGATGGACGTCTGGCGGCCGACGCCCGACAAGAAGACGATCCTCAATCTGCCGGCTACCGTCGAGATGGCGACGCCTAACATCTATGCCGATCAGATCGAGTGGTTCGGCCGCAATATCCGCGACCGCGACTGCATCACCCTCAGCCTGCACCCGCATAATGACCGCGGTACCGCGGTGGCGGCCACCGAGTTGGCAATCATGGCGGGGGCCGACCGGGTGGAGGGGACGCTGTTCGGAAATGGCGAGCGGACCGGCAATGTCGATATCGTTACCCTGGCGCTCAACCTGTTCAGCCAGGGCGTCGATCCTGGGCTCGTGATCACCGATATCGACGAGATCGTCCGCACGGTAGAGCACTGCAACCAGCTGCCGGTTCATCCGCGGCATCCCTATGCCGGCGAGCTTGTGTACACTGCTTTTTCCGGCTCGCACCAGGACGCGATCAAGAAAGGGTTCGAGGCGCTCGCCAAACGCAACGATGAGTTGTGGGAAGTGCCGTATCTGCCGATCGACCCCAAGGATCTCGGCCGCACTTACGAAGCCGTCATCCGGGTCAACAGCCAGTCGGGCAAAGGCGGCGTCGCCTATGTCTTGAAAGCTGATTACGGGCTCGATCTGCCGCGCGGCCTACAGATCGAATTCAGCAAGGTCGTGCAGGAGGTCGCCGACCGCACCGGCAAGGAACTTACCAGCCGCGATATCTGGTCGCTGTTTCAGGACACCTATCTGCGCGGCGGCATCCGGCTCGTCGACTACAGCCTGTTGCCGCAGCCGCGGGCCGGCGAGCGCCGCATTGCCGCGAGAGTAGCGGTCGATGGCGCCGAATGTCGGATCGAGGGTGTCGGCAACGGGCCGATTGCCGCCTTCGTCGACGCATTGCGCCGCGATTGCGGCATCGAGCTGACCGTTCTCGACTACCACGAGGATGCCGTCAGCGCCGGGGCCGACGCCCAGGCGGCCGCCTATGTGCAGATCCGCGGCAACGGTGCCGGCACGCTGTATGGCGCCGGCATGGACAGCGATATCGTCACCGCCTCGTTAAAGGCGGTAGCAAGCGCCGCGGCTCGCGCCGTGCAGCGGTACCCCGGAAAATAATTCTACCGGGTCATGCGACCCGGTCCCCCTGTCTGATCTCAACCGTGCGGTTGTCGACGGCGGGCAGCATGCGGGCGGGATCGCGGGTGACAACGACGTCGAGCACGGTCGGACGGGTGCGCTCGGCAATGCCCTCACGCAGCGCGGCGCCGAGCCGCTCCGGGTCCTCGACACGAATGCCGTTGCAGCCCATCACGCCCGCAATCGCTGCGTAGTCCATTTCGACGAGGTCAGAAGATTGGTAGCGGCCGCGGAACATCGCGTGCTGCAAGGCTTTGACATAACCCGATGCAGCGTTGTTGACGACGACGATCGTTAGTCCGATGCCCGTCCGCCGCGCGGTCTCGAGTTCGCCGAGCATCATGTTAAACCCGCCGTCGCCGGTAATCGCGACGACGGGCGTGGTCGGAGCCGCCAATGCCGCGCCGATGCCGCCAGGCAATCCGTAACCGATCGAGGCCAATCCGCGATCCGGGATGAAGTGCCGGCCCGGCGATTTCGTATCGTAGAGCAGACCGGTCCAGTGGCCGGCGAAGCCGCCATCGGCGACAAGGATGCTTTCCGCCGGCAATGCCTTGTTGAGTTCGGTGCAGAGCCGTGCCATGTGGATCGGCCGCTCGCCGGAGTCGAGGCGCGCCGCGGCCTCCTCGCGCCAAGCCGCCATGCGTACCGGGATCTCGGCGATATAATCGGCTCTTGCAGATTGTGCTTTTTTCGATTCCCCGGCGAGCGCCTCGGCAAGGTCCTCGAGGCCGCACCGGGCATCTCCCCACAGCGCTACCTCAGCCGGCCGGCAGCGCCCGATCTCTTCGGCGAGGATGTCGAGATGGATCAGCGGGATGCGCTCCGGCGGCAACGCATAGCGCTTGGTAGCAATCTCCCCGAGCTTGCAGCCGACAACGATCAGGCAATCGGAAGCCTCGATCAGCTCGTTGGCGATTCGCGAATAGCGGCCGAACAGCCCGACCGACAGCGGATGCGTGCACGCGATGCCGCCCTTGCCGCTCATCGTATGCGCAACCGGTATCGACTGCGCCTCGGCCAGGCCGAGCAGCCCCTGACTTCCCGCCGAGAGATGAATGCCCCCACCGACCAGCAACAGCGGGCGTTTGGCGCGGGCAATCAATGCAGCGGCGCGTGACACATCCTTGCGGTCGGGCCGGATCCGCCGCGCCGGCGCGCTCAAGGTCGACGGATCGATCGCGAAGTCATCGGCCGAAAAGTCGTACTCGCCGTGGCACACATCCTCGGGTACGTCGAGCAATACCGGCCCTGGCCGGCCGGAGGTTGCCACCGCGAAAGCGCGGCACAGCAGCTCCGGAACCCGGCTCGTTTGCTCGACGCGGATTAGCTCCTTGACCGCCGGCCGCAAGATCTCGGCTTGCCGGCATTCCTGCGTCATGTTTTTCCAGGAATGCGCGCGATTGGTGTCACCCGCGAGCGCGATGATCGGTATTCCGGCGTTGAGGCTCTCGACGAGTCCGGTCACCAGATTGGTGGCGCCGGGCCCGAGCGTGCCGTCGCAGACCCCGGGGCGGTTCGTCACGCGGGCGTAGGCGTCTGCGGCAAAGGCGCCGCAACGCTCGTCGTTGATCAGGAAATGTCGCATACCGAGCTGCGCCAGTGCATCGTAAAACGGCAGCAGCTGGAAGCCGCCCATCCCGAACATCGGCCCGACCTCGGCCAGGCGCAGCAACTCGGCCAGGGCGCGGCCTCCATTCATGCGACCGGACGGCCGGTTGCTCGCTCGCTCGGTGCTGTTCATGGGCACTTCTCCTTGCCGGCTGCGTTGCGCCGGACGATAGCGACAAACTCGCGCGCCCTCATGCCCGGAGAAATGCCGAGCGCGGCGGCGCGTTGGTTGACCTGTGTCAGCACGCCATCCTGATAGGTCGAACGCGCATCGCCGATGTGCGCGCTTGCAGCAGCGACGGTGCCGGCGGCGATGCCGCGCGCATCGAGCGCCGGCAATCGCGTGGTGCCAGCCGCTTCAATACCGATCCCGGCGTCGTTGAAGAGAGCTGCCAGCGCATCGACCTTGAGCGCCGTGTCGGGTCTGCCGCCGAGCAGGCCGCCATGCGATCCGGTCGCGACGACCGCTCCAATGTGTTCGACACCGATCAGCGAAGCCGAGTCGAGCGCCCACAACGCCGGGGCCTCCTCGATCAGCAGGAAGGCGGCCTCGATCGCGGACTGCGGTTCAAGTCGGCTCGGGGCGGCGGCTCGTAAAAAGTCTGCGGCGTCGCGGCAGGCCATTCCCGGGCGGCAGCCGAGCGCCATCGCCCGGGCATTCGCGCGGGTGATGCGGCCGCGAGCCATCATGTCCTCGCCATCGCCGATGCGCGCCGTGTCGTGGCCGACCGCTGCCGCCGCGATGCCGAGCGACATTAGGTAATTGAGCCCGGCGACGCCCGCTTCGTCGCGCCCCACCCCGGCGTCGTTGAACACGGCTGCGGCAACCCCGAGCTTGGCAGCGACATAGGCGGCATAGATGCCGCCATGCGAGCCATTTACGACGACCGCACCCGCCGCGTCAGTCCCGACGCGTGTGATGCTGTCCGCGATTAGAACGAGCGCAAGCGCTGCCGCGACCAAGGCTCTCTCCCTAATACACCAACTCCTTATGCCAGGATTGTGCGATCAGGCGCGAGCCGAATTCAAGGGCCGCCGCCATTGTTCGTCAACACGGACTCCAGACTGTGTTACGGTTCATCGTCCGAGACGAGACAAGAGATGCGATTGGACCAGTCCTCAGAAGGGAACACGCTCGACTGGCAGCACGAGATTTTCGCCGTCCTCAAAGCCGCAGAGATGAGGCAGGTCGGATATTTCCCCGATGCCGGACATGCGCGACTTATCGAACTCTGCCGCGCGGATCCCGCAATCCGCAGCGTGCCACTGACGAGTGAAGAGGAAGGGATCGGGCTACTTGCCGGCGCATGGCTGGGCGGCGAGCGCGGGGTTTTGTTGATTGCAGTCGAGCGGCGTCGGCAACTGCATCAATATGCTGTCGATGACCAAAACCTGCCGCTTCCCATTGATCATGCTGGTGGCTATGCGGGGCGAATGGGGTGAGTTCAACCCTTGGCAGATGCCGATGGGGTCGAGCACGCGGGCTGCTCTGGAGCTATGCGATGTTCTCGTCTACTGGGTCGAGCGGGCCCAAGAGGCGGCCGAGACAGTAGCCGCGGCTCTCGACATTGCCTTCAACGGCGACCTTGCCACCGCGGTATTGCTGTCACAGCGGCTGATCGGAGCCAAGCGGTGGGTGAAATGAGCGGCGGCGATATGCGGCTCGACCGGCGCGCGGCGATCCGTACTTTGCTCGACCGCCGAGGCGATTTGCTGGTCGTCACAGGGCTGGGCTCGACGACCTGGGATGCCGCTTCCCTCGGCGACGACGATCGCAACTTTTACCTCTGCGGTGCGATGGGAGCGGCTGCGATGGTCGGGCTCGGGCTTGCCCTCGCGCGGCCCGAGCGCCGCGTTCTTGTCGTCACCGGCGACGGTGAGATGCTGATGGGGTTGGGTGCGCTCGCGACGATTGGCCTCCAACGCCCTACAAATCTCGCGATCGCCGTTTTCGATAACGGCCATTACGGCGAAACCGGCATGCAGGCGAGCCATACCGCCGAGGCGGTCGCGCTCACGGCAGTCGCGCGCGCGCGGTATCGTGCAAATGTTCGATATCGCCGATGATGACGCGCTCCGGTATTTCGCCGCCCTCGTCCATGGTGCGCAGGCAACCCTCTTCGCCCGTGTCGCGATCACTGCAGAGGAGCCGCCCCGCGTGCTGCCACCCGGCGACGGGGTATTTCTCAAAACTCGCTTCCGCCGCGCGACCGGCGTCGAAACTTGACCCGGTTGCACGCGACGGGTGTAATTTCGGCATTCGATTCCAGACAAGATCGGAGGAAATTCGTTGTGAGCATCGGATCGCTGCCGCTGTCCCGCTTTACCGTTCTCGATCTGTGTCATGCCCGCGCGGGGCCGACAGCGGTCCGTCAGTTTGCCGATTGGGGCGCCAAGGTGATCAAGATCGAGCAACCGGGCGAGGCGAGAGGCGATGTTACCGGCTCGCGGCGCGACGGGTTCGATTTCCAGAACCTCCATCGCAACAAAAGTAGCCTAACCCTCAATCTGAAGACCGAGGAGGGCAAGGCGATCTTCTTCAAATTGGCGGAGAAGGCCGACGTCATCGTCGAGAATTTCCGCTCGGAGGTAAAATACCGGCTCGGCGTCGATTATGAGTCGGTCAAAAAGGTCAATCCGCACATCGTCTACGGCAGCATTTCCGGTTTTGGCCAGAGCGGGCCCTACGCCAAGCGGCCAGGCGTCGACCAGATCGCCCAGGGTATGGGCGGGTTGATGTCGATCACCGGCCTGCCGGGCCAGGGTCCGGTCCGGGTCGGAATACCGATCGACGATCTCTGTGCCGGTCTGTTGCTCGCACAGGCGATGATGATGGCCTTGATCGAGCGCGAGTCGAGCGGAGTGGGGCAATGGGTGCACACGTCACTGCTTGAAGCGCAGATCTTTATGCTGGACTTCCAAGCGTCGCGCTGGCTGATCGCCGGCGAGGTCGCTAAGCAGGCCGGCAACGACCATCCGACCGGTATTCCGACCGGCGTGTTCCCGACTTTGGACGGGGAGATCAACATCGCCGCCTCAGGCGACCACATGTTCCGCCGCTTCTGTGAGGCGGCCGATGCAATGGCATTGCTCGACGACCCCGATTACGCAACCGGGCAACAGCGGTCGAAGAACCGTAAGGCGCTCAACGAGAGAATCGCAGAAATTACAAAAAAACGGCCGGCCGCGTTTTGGGTCGAGCTGATGAACGAGGTCGGGGTTCCGTGCGGGCCGATCTATACGATCGACCAGACCTTTGCCGATCCGCAGGTCCAGCATCTCGAGATGGCGCGGCCGATCAACCATCCGAAGCTCGGGCCGATCAAGGTCGTCGGGCAGGCAATCAATATGACCCGCACGCCGGAGCCCGCAAAACTCCAGCCGACGCCGGAGCTCGGCCAGCACACTGACGAGATATTGCGCGAGATCGGCTACAGCGAAGCCGCCATCATCGATCTGCGCGCCCGCGGGGTGGTTTAGCGCGCGGCGCAGCCGCGCTCACGGGCGGGGGCTGGCTCGCGCCCAACTGAGGACGATGAGCCCGAGCGCGATCACCGCCGCAAGCTCGGTCCACAGAAACACAAATATGTCCGCGCGGACCCCGAGCGGCGGTTGACCAGGCAGCGCATTGCGCAGCACCGGCAATGTGAAGGCGATAGCAGCAAGGGCGCCGATTAGCGTCGCCTCAGGCCGTCGCACATTGACGAGAGTCAGCAAGGCAATGACGATCGCGCTCAAGCCGAGCACCACCATGGCCCCATAAGCTGAGAACGCGAACAGCGCGAACGCTCCGCTGCGGCTAATGTCCAATCGCAGCCAGAGCTCGCCAGGAGCGGGATCCGAGTCCTCGATCGCCTGCAAGTGAAAACCAAGCGCGCCCTCCCATACGGTGACTTTGGCGGGCAATAGTGACGTCTCATTGCCGAGAGGGGCAGTACTCGCTAAAACGCGGAGATGCAGGTGCGATCGGTACTGGTCCATCGGATACTGTGCGACGCTGCCATCCTTGAGGTCTATTTCGAAAGTCGTGGTGACTGTACGGTCCGTCGGCGTAATCTTGATCTCCTCGGTTTCTTTGTCGTGTCGGATCAGCAGCATGATGTTCCGGTCGGCCGGGCGTAACTGCTCGCTATGCGCGGCCCGGTTGACCCGAGACTGACCCGCATCTGCATGGCATCATTGAGTGCATCTATACTAATCGGCTCGATATAGATCTGCACCGGGGGTCCTCCAGACCCGGCCACCTCGAAATGCCGTTCGATCGGTATCTCTGAGACATTGAATTGACTAAGGAGAATCAAGTAGCCGATGGCTAAAATAGCTACCACGCCGATGGCGCCGACACATCGCATGCTGCGCGCAGAAAGCCGAGGCTTCACCGGCAACCGTCAAGCCAAACCGCTACGCACTGATCGGCAGCTTGCCGGGCTCGTTCCTCAATCTCCTTGTCGGTTAGGGTACTGAGCGGGTGCTCGATGACGACAGGGCCGAGATCGGACATACCGAGCATATCTCGCTGCAATTCTGCTTCGTGCAGGAACTCGCTGGTGACGATCACCGCTGTCGGGCGGCCGGCGGCTTCGAGTCTGATGGCGTCATGCATACAGCACGACGTGCACGACCCTCAGTCGCCGATCGCTGTCACGACAATGTCATTGGCGTCGGCAATCGCGTCGATGAGTGCCGGATCCGCCTCTTTAGAGAAGCTTTCCTTGCGGTAGTAATTGACGGCGCTGAGCGAAAGCCGTTCCTGCAGCTGCGCCGCCGCCTTGCGCAACAGACGATTGGCATTCCACTTGGCATTATCGAGTACGCCCAAGCGCAGCGCGTTAAGTCCCGCGGGGCGCGCTGCCCGCGCCAGTGGCTCGATCTCCACCACGCCGCGCGGATCAAAGGCGATCTTACCCGGGTCATTGTTCATCGTAAGGCCCTCCAATGCGCTCCCCGTCATCCCGAAAGCGACCCCATCGCAGGAAAGAGGAGAATTTCGATACTTCTACAGATAACAGGTGCCGTCGACGCAGATTGGCGTTTTCGGCTGCGCGGCGGTTTCAATACTGCGCAATACCGGCGAAGACATATGGCCCCAGCCAGGGATGAAGGCGGAGAAGCGCCCAGCCTCGCCGCCGATGACAAACAGGTGGATGTGGTCGGGGCTCGGGACGACCGGGATGCGTGCCTCGGGCTCACGCTTGTACCATTTCGGCAGGTTGCGGTTGTAGATTTTACCGTAGCGCTGATTAAAGCTGAGCTCTGAAAAGAGATTATAGGCGTTCATCGCCAGATAGTTGCGGACATCGTGCCGGGTCCAGCCTTTGGCCGCAATCGTGCGGGCATGCTCCGGCCCGATCACGACGGCGCAGTGGCCGCTGGACACTGCATTATTGTTGGCGATCGTGCTCATCGCCGAACAGACGCTGTCGAGGATGCCCTCAGGGTCGTTCGCGACATGATTGGTGACACTGTGGGGCGGCTCGGCGGCCAATACGAAAGCCGTAGAGTCTTCGGGGCCGAAGCCCTTTTCGACATGGTACGGCGCCCACGGACTTGCCGCCTCATTTTCGGCGACGCAATAAGTGTATTTACCGGGGTGGCCGAGCGTGCTCTTGTCGAGCTCGCCCGGGCGGCCGCCGCCGACATTGAGCAAGACAAGTCGCAGTGCCCGCCCAATTGTCGCATTGGCACGATTGCCGGACCCGAAAGCATTGCAGTCGCCATTCATGCCGATCTCTCGCGCAATCGGCCCGTTCACTACCAAGAGCGGCGCCGCCATATGCGTCGTCGCCTGCACGCCGTTCAGGTTGAAGGCCTTCGCCGTCAGCGCCAGCATTGCCGCGCGCACCACCCGTGCATATTCAGGCTTGCAGCCTGCCATGACCATGCTTATCGCCAGTACCTCTCGGGTCAGGCTGCCATACCGCGGCGGGATCCGGCACTCGACGAGGTCCGGTTCCCCGCCCAGCGCGTCGACGACGGCGGCGACTTGCGCCCGCGTCGGCGGCACAACCGGCAGCCCGTCAGTCCAGCCCTGCTCGAAATACCACTCGATGAGGTCTGTGCCGGCCGGCACGCGCAGCATGTTCCTCCCGGCCTGCCCGAGCTTTGCCGCAAGCCGCGCCATCTTTAGCCTCCGCCGCCAGCGATCGAACTCTGCCCGATCCAGAAGCGGTTCAGCACCCGTGTCAAGGGCGCCGGCCGGCTGCGCCCGGCAAGCCGCGCGAGCGCCTCATGGTAAGGTGGCACGTAGCGCAAATGCAGCGGGATTATGGGATAAACATATCGAAGAATAGCGAGCGAACGGTCTGCCGCGCGCTGCTCGGCGCTTCCATACGACAATCCGAACTCGGTGCGCAACCGCGAGGGCAGCAGCGATAGGGTCAAAGCTCGATACCAAAACGGTATTCGCAGTCGCGTTGCCTCTACGGAAAAAATTGCCGAAGCAACACCGCGCGCCGCCGCGCTCACCACAAGAACATCGGATTGCAGCATTGTCTCCATGTAGTCGGCAAAACCGGCCCGGCTTTGTGGCAAAACGCTTTGCGGAATGCCGAAGAACGAGGCGAACTTGCAGGCTTCCGTATAGGAGCGCTCGCGCTCCTCCAGCGATAGCGGCGGACAAAGGAGCTCATAGGCGATGAGCGCGCTGTCGGTTAGGGTGGCGTGGACCCACCTAAGCGCCGCGACATCATTGGCCCGGTAACATGACCCGGCGGTAAAGGCCCCGACATTTTCGGTCAGGCGACCACTGATTTCGGCGTGGCGGCGATGCAGACGCCGGGCAGCCGAGACCGCCTCGTCTCGGGTGCCGAAACTCATCGCAAAAAGCGGCATGAAAGTTCGCCGAAATCGCCCAACCGGGTCGGCCAAAGTTTGTGAGTGTTGGGCGATGGCAGCGGCGACCCAAGGATGCGCGAGCTGCAGTAGCAAGGCGCGGCCTCCGGCCAGGAAGACTGCGGTTTCGCGATTGATGCGCCATGTCATCGAGCCCGGGCCGAAGATGCCTGCCGACCCCCCTGCCCTCGCCGAGCGAAAGGTCTCCAGCTCGTGTTCGAGGTCGGCTTCGCTGACGATATCCGATCTCACCAGCTCTTGGAGACCCAAACCTCGCCTTGCTTGCGATAATGCTTTTTGACCGCTGCCCAGGCGACGCGAAAGGCGATCTCCTCCTGTTCCTGCGGCCCGCGGTTTGCGTAAGAATCCCAGGCACTGTTGAACGTCGACAGAAAAATTTCCTGAGCGTGGGACGGTAGCCGGCGAACCGCCGGCGGCAGATCCGATGTCGTGACATAGGGCATGGTTAGCCTCTCTCGAAATCTTCGAGTGAGAGACCAAGCGCGGAAGCGCCTTCTTCGAGGTAATCGCCAAGCAACGGCGTGCCGACCAGATAATCGGTGGCATTCGTGATCGTGGTCTCGCCTGCCTGCCGCAGCGCCTCCGGCCAGCTTTCTGCGTCGTAGTCGCCTCGGCCCAGCCACATCAGCGCCAGCAACTCCTGACACTCCGGGGGGCCGAGCCCATCAATCGCATCCCGCAATTCCTGCTCGGTTGGATTGTCGGGCGTGTCCAGCAGCACCTCCCGCTCATCATCGTCGGGGCCGTCCGAGCCGGTCGCCGCATCCGGCTCAACCGGAACTTCCGCGTCGAACTCGCGCGCTTTGGTAATAATAAAGGCCAGCCTCTCAAGGGGAATTGCCAGCATCCGGGTCTCTCTGCGGTGGTTGCGTCTTATGAGCTAAACGCTCCTCGCCTTGGGCCAGCGCCATTGTTTGACCTCCGGCAGGGTTTGTCAAAAAGGTGTACGGATCTTAATGCATCATCAGGACCGGCACGTCGGCGCCGCGCAGCACATGCTCCGTGAAGCCGCCGAAGATCCATTCGCGCAGCCGGCTGTGACCATAGGCGCCCATAACGAGCAATGCCGAGTGCTCGCGGGCGGCCGCGAGCAAAGTTTCGGCAGCCCCGTGCCGATCGGGCTGCAAATGGCGGGTCGACACATCGAGACCATGCCAGCGTAGGCTGGTCATCAAGCGCGCGCCCTCGTGATCGGAGAGGCCCTCTTGCTCTGCTACGGTGACGATGAGAATCCGCTTCACTGCCGGGAACAGAGGCGCCGCCGCAGTCGCCGCCCGGGCGGCCTCGGGCGTCGCTTTCCAGGCGATGATCATCGTCTCCGGAAGAGAGACGAGCGGGGTAGCGGGTACGATCAACATCGGCCGGCCGGCGCCGACCAGAGCGGCCTCCGCCGTATCAATCGAGATACCCTGATCCTGGGCGGGATACCCGATCAACAGGAGATCAGCGGCCCGCCCGAATTCCCGAACCCAGTAGGCCTCGTCGCCGGTCTGGAGATGCCATTGCGCCGTAGGGCGCTGTTGCACCGCCGGACTCTCCACAATGTCTACCCGCTCACGCTCACAAAAGGCTTGGAACAGCTGTCTGGCCGAATCTTCCCGTTGGCTCGCTTCCTCCTCGATCCGCTCGACCAAACCGGTAACCATTGCGGCGCCGCTTCCGTCGGTAGCCATCGTCGCGGCCATCGCCGCCGCGTCGACGCGGACGTGCAGAAAGTCGAGGTGAGCATCGAATACGCGCGCAACCGTCAGAGCCGATGCGAATACTGCGTTGTCCGCATCACTTCCGATCGCCGGAACGAGAATTGTCTTGATCATCGGACCTCCTGTGGCGAGCCGGAACCGGTTCGCAGCAGCTGGGATCGGATCATTGCAGTGCGGACGAAAATGCCGCTATCGCGACCGCCCAGCATTGATTTGGATCAATCTATGGAACGAGACGCCGCGCAAGCGCGACTGCGACCGGCAACGCCGCCCGCTGCGTCCGAGAACCAAGACCCAGCGGCTTTAGCAGCATTCGCACACTCATCTCGTACGGGAAATACTCGCGGACGAGATCTCGCCCATCTCGACGAAGGCTGCGATAAACGCGCCTGTCGAAAGGCTCGGCGGTCGGATGGGCGCTGTGAACGTGCTTCAGCACGACAAAACTGTCGTCGCCGCCGGTCATCCGCAGCCGCCGCCAAAGCGCCGAGACTATTGCGGCCTGGCTCGGCTGCTCTGCTTCTCTATAGTGTCGGAAGTAACGGTAGAAATGCTTGTAGTGGCGCACTTCATCATCGGCAATTTGCCTGGCCAACAGGGCAAGCACAGGATCAGGGCTGGCGCGCGATAGTGTGGTGTAATAGCTCGCGGTACCGGTTTCGACAGCGCAGCGCGACGCCATTTCGAGGCTCCTCACCGACTCGAGCGAGATGTCGCACAAGGGGGTGAAATCTTCGACAAACCGTCGAAACGCGGGTTCCCAGTCGAACTCCGGCCAAGCCGTTTCGACGTATCGGCGCAGTGCCCGGCCGTGTTGCAGTTCTTCAGGCAACCAAGACTGCGCCAGCCAGGAGGTGACCTCTTCATCTTCTGCAAAATACTCGACCAGATTCTCAGTATAAATGTCGGTTGCGCTCTCCATAAAAGACGCCGACGCGACCAGATAGAAAAATGCCTGAGCCTGCTCGACCGCGTCCCGTCGGATCGCCCGCCAAGGAATGTCGTCAAGGGTCCAGTGCTGCTTTCGCGGATCCATTGCAAGCGGCGGGAGCAATGCTTTCGACTTAAAAAGTGAACATAGCGCTTTCGGCCGGGAGACCGAGAAGCACCTGGCCGACGGATTCGAAATGGGCCTGTCGGCCTTGATATTGCTGGATGACAGTGTGTATGTCGCGAAACCGCCGTTCGAAGGGGTTGCTCTCAAAAATCGCGGTTGCACCGGCTGCGTGATAGACTGTGTCTACGACGTCTTTTGCTTGGTGGATGGCCCAAGTCGAAGCCAACCGGATGGTCGTGTTGTGGTCGAGGCTGAGCCGGCCCGTCTCGGCAACTTCACGCCAGATTTGCTCGAGCGAGCCCAGCAGGAAGGCTCGCGCTGCCTTGAGTCGCGCCTCGCATTGAGCGACTTGCGACTGGACGAGATTGTCGTCGCGCAAGGTGCGTCGGGCACCGCGCGGAATTTTATCGCGGGCAAGCTCGACAAAGGCATCTAGCGCGCTCCGCGCTATGCCCAGCGCGACACCCGCAAAGCCGGACGAATAGATATTGCTGCTGCTGAAGGCGTAGAGCAGGCCGGGCTCTCGCAACTTCGGCTCGGCCTCTCGCAGCACCGTGTATTTCTCCGGCACAAAGAGATCGGTAACCGTGTAGCTGTCGCTGCCGGTGCCGCGCAATCCGATGACATGCCAGATATCAGTGAATTCGGCGCTCGCCTTCGGGAACAGCAATGTCCGCATGACCGGGCCGCCATCGGGCCGCGACAGCGGAGTGCCGTCCGCGGCGTGGATCGCAACATGAGCGCCGAGCCAGGTCGCGTGATGGCTGCCGCTGGCAAAACTCCAAGTCCCGCTCAGCGCGAACCCGCCCTCGACTGCCCGCGCGTCGCCGGGACCGGGCGGCCCCCACGCGACGATGCTGCGCCTGCCGCCGAAGATTTCGCGGGCCACCTCCGGTTCGAGCAGCGCTGCCGTCATCGTGCAGCCGGTCGCCTGGCCGAGGCACCATGCGGTGCTGGCGTCGTGTCTGGCGACTTCTTCGATGACCTGGACGTACATCGCCGGCGGTAATTCGGCACCGCCAAGCGAGCGCGGTAACAGCAGGCGAAAAAGCCCGCGCTCGACCAAGGCCTCGACGATCGACTCGGGAAGTTCACGGCGCCGCTCGATTTCGTCCGCGGCCGCCTCGAGCTCGGGACCGAGCTCCCGCACATGCGCGATATACTCGTTAGCGGATGGTGCCGTCATCGACTCTAGGAATCCAGTCGTGGCCGGACGGAGCGCCATGGCGTGGCCTCTTCGTAAGCGTGCGCGACCTTCAGAACCGTCGCCTCATCGAAGGGCTTGCCGGCCAATTGAAAGGCGAGCGGCAGGCCAGTCGCCGTGTAGCCGCAGCAGATCGACATTGCCGGCGTGCCGGTCACGTTGAACGGCATCGTCAGCATCGGCCGCTCGAAGATCGCGAATTTGCCGACCGCTTCGATGGCGGGCGCCTCGCTCGGCGCGGCTGCCGTCATCACCAAGTCGAGATCGGCCATCGCCGTTGTGAGCTCGTTTTGCAATTCGCGGCGACGGCGCACGGCCTGGACATAGTCGCCGGCGCCGATCAGGCTAGCGAGGGCCATACGGTCACGGAAAGCCTCGCCATAATCGCTGAACCGGGTGCGCAATGTCGCTTCGTGAATGGCATAGGCCTCGCTGAGCATGATGATGATGCCGCAGGCGGCCCAATCGGCGAGCGGCGAGATCTGCAGCTCGCGGATCGAGCAGCCGATATCTTCCAAGACCTCGACGGCGGCGGCGATGCCCTGCCGCGTCGCTTCGTTTGCCGGGTTGTCGCTCTCGTAGAAATGGCGAATGAGCCCGATCCGAAGCCCCTTGACCGCGCCGGAAAGCGCCGCGCGGTAATCCGGTACCGGGACATCGCCGCTCGCGGGATCGGCGGGGTCATGACCAGCCATCGCCTGTAGCATGATCGCGCAATCCTCTGCGGTCCACGTCATCGGTCCGGCGTGATCGAGCGAAAACGCGAGCGGCAGAATACCAGACCGGCTGATCCGGCCATAGCTCGGCTTCAGCCCGGCAAGGCCACACAGCGCGGCGGGACCGCGGATCGAACCGCCGGTATCGCTGCCCGTTCCGCCCAGCACGAGACCCGCGGCGACCGCCGCGCCGGTGCCGCTGCTCGACCCGCCGGTAAAGCGGTTCGTATCCCAGGGATTGCGGGCGGGCGGCCAGGGCAGGTCGAAAGACGGGCCTCCGAATGCGAATTCATGGGTCGCAAGCTTGCCGAGCACGATCGCGCCGGCCTCACGCAGCCGCTGCACCGATGTTGCATCCCGCTGCGGCACATGATCGATCAGTACTTTCGAATGGCCGGTGGTCGCGACTCCCTGGGTCGCGTAAATGTCCTTGAGGCCGATCGGGATGCCATGCAGCAGGCCGCGCCAATTGCCGGCCATGATCTCGGCCTCGGCCGAGAGAGCTGCAGCGAGCGCCTCTTCGCGGAGCACCCGGATAAAGCTGTTGAGCTTCCCGTCGAACCGATCGATGCGGCTGAGGCGGCTTTCGACCAGCTCGACAGGCGAGAGCTCGCGCTTGCGGATTAGCGCGCTGGCCTCGGCGATCGTGATAAAATCCGGGGCCATCCTCTCACGCCGTCGGAGGCGGAAAAATATGCGCGGGCTCGGCGCTCATATCGCGCTTCGCCCGGACCCGGGCAGCCATTTCCTCGATGAAATGAGCTGCGGCAGCGATCTCCGGCTTCTCGCGTTCCGGAACCTCGAGCCCGGCGCGGGCGAGCGCCGCCATCACTTCTGCGCTGGTCATGTCACGCCCTTCCACGGTTGGCCCCGATACGTTCCGCCCTACACTACAGTGACGGAAACTGTCACGCTACGGAAGCCAATGCATCGAGTGGCAGGCTTATTACCGGCTGGCGGCGAACCGCATTGCGTGAAACCCCGACCGGTGGGAGACTCGCGGCCGATCTAACCGGCGAATCGAAGGGGCGCGTCTGATGGGAGCTGAGCGGCAGGTGACGATCGTCACGAGAGCGGCAAGCGGTATCGGGCGCGCGATGAGCTTGAGCCTGCTCGAGAGCGGAATCGATGTCGCTGCGATCGACAGAGAGGCGGTCTGGCTCGATGAGCTCGAAGAAGAATCAAGGAGCAGAGAGGCGGCCGAGAAATGCGGCGCCCCGATCGCCTGGAAGAGCATCGCGACAATGCCAATCGAACCAGATTGAGGGGGAAGGTGCGCATGGCTGAAATCGCCAATACAGCCCAGCAGGAATATTGGAACACCGTTGCCGGCCCCCGCTGGGTTGGGCTCGGCGGCTTTGTCGAACGGCGCGTTCAAAGGGTAAACGATTTGCTGCTGGCGGGCTCGACCGTCATAGCGGGCGAGAGGGTATTGGAGGTCGGCTGCGGCACGGGCGCATTCACTATCCCGCTGGCCGGCGCGGTCGGCGAGCGCGGTGAGGTCGTCGGGGTCGACCTCTCGCAGCCGATGCTGGCAGGGGCCCGCGAGCAAATCGCGCAAAAGGGGTTGCGCAACGTCTCGCTATTGCTCGCTGATGCGCAGGTGCACGGCTTCGAGGCCAATCACTTCGACCTCATTACGTCCCGCTTTGGCGTCATGTTCTTTGCCGATCCGGCGGCAGCGTTCCGCAATCTGCTGCGCGCGACGCGTCCGACGGGACGGTTGTGCTTTGCCTGCTGGGCGCCGCTGAAGGACAACCCGCATTGGCTGATCGCGTACGAGGTCGTGCTTCGGCATTTGGGTCCGCCTGCCCCCACGCCTCCCCAGGCGCCGGGGCCGCTGGCGTTCAGCGAACCCGGCTACGTTCGCTCCTTCCTTGAGACGGCCGGGTACAGCGGCGTCAGGATCGACCGCGAAACGCCTGAAATCCTCGGCGCGACCCCCGAAGAGGAGGCCGAACACGCCTGCATCATGGGACCGTCGGCGCGGCTGATCGATGAGAAGAAACCCCGGGAGTCCGTGCGCGCGGTGATCAAGCGCGAGATGGCGGAGGCCTTCCGGGCCCATATGCGGGACGGCACGATGCTGCTGTCTTCGACGATCTTCCTGGTTACGGCGCGTCGGCCATAGCCAACCAGGAGCGCCGCTGCGTTTATGCCGTGGGTTAAAGCGCCCCGGCGAGGAACCGCAGCATCTTCGGGCCGGCATAGGCGCCAAAGCTCCCGGGTTCGTCGACCGGGTCGACGCACCAGAAATGGCCGGCGCCTGTCACCACAATCGTGCGCGCGAAAAAGCCAGCCTGCTTCAGCGCCGTCAGAAACTTCTCCGACTGTGAGGCCGGGTCGACAATGTCGTCTTCCCGGCCATAGATCAGGAGGAAACGAGGACTGTTTTTATCGACGGTGACGTAGCTGAGCGGTGATGCTTCGAAATAGACTCTCCGGCTCACCATCGGTGCGCCGCCGAGCAATTTCTCGACGATCTGGTCGCGCGGCCGCGTGATCTGGTCGTGTTCCCACTGAGCGAGCATGTCGTAGACGCCGTAAAAGCCGATGACGGCTTTCACCTCGGCCGGGGTCGCGGCATGTCTGTCGCTTAGGTACTGGTTCGAGAACAGCGGCTCCCTTCCCGCGAGCGCCACGAGTGCCGATAAGTGCGCGCCCGCGGAATCGCCGATCAACCCAACGCGGCCGGAATCGAGGCCGAACTCGGCAGCCTTGGCGCGGACGAACTGCACCGCCGCTTTGGTGTCGTAGACTGCGCCCGGCCAAGTCTTCAAATCGGGTTTCATCAATCGGTATTCGATCGCAAAGACGGCATAGCCGTTCTTGGCGAGGTAATTCCCCCAATGGGTGTAGAATTTGCGGTCGCCGACCTGCCATCCGCCGCCATGGACGCCTACCAGCACCGGGGCTTTGGCTAGGCCTTTCGGCAGGTAGAGATCGCCAAGCAGCGTCACCCCGTCGTGCTCGGCGAAGGCGATATCCAGTTCAGTTGCGACTTCGTATTCCTTTGCCATCCCACATTTTCTTTAAATGCTCGCCGGATGGCGCGAACTATACGCTGCTCCGCGGCTGGGCCTATAGGTTATCGGCGCGATCAAGAACGCAGCAGTCGTCCCAAGGTCGGTCTCAGTCTTTAGCTACACGATCTATCACTCGCCCAATGCCCTATCTGGGCATGGTGTTGCTGCGGCGGGCGCTTGGGTGGCGGATCTATGCCGAGATCGAGACTGAGCTCGCGCGACCTGGAACGAATCAAAGGAACTATTGCGTGAATTTCCCGCCAGCGCACTTTAAACAAGAGGCTATGGATCCTTAATATTGTTCCATCTGGTGCTAGAAGATCGATTTTGATAAAACTGCACCTGATTTAACGAGCCTGGCTCGCCGCAACTCCGGTCTACTCTCGAGACTCCGGCGGCTGCAGTGTGGGGGTGACGGTGGTGAGACTTTTATGGGGCTGCTTCGGGGCGATCGTTCTGTGTGCAGGCCTGCTGTCGGCGGCGGCTTTTGCAGCGCCGGCACCATCCGCAAACCGATCGGCCGCCACCGGCGAGGAGGCGACCCCGCCGCAAATCCAGCAGCTGCTGACCTTGCTTGCCGATCCCAAGGTTCAGACATGGCTCAAGCAGCAGAACGAGGCGAAAGCCGCTGCCGCATCGGCAAGGGATACAGCAGGGGAGTCGGTCTCGCACGCCCTCGATAGCCATCTTGCGGCGATCCGCGAGCATATCGTTGTTCTGGCTCGCGCCGTCCCCGATTTGCCGGACCAGTTCGAGCGGGCCCGGACCCGCGTCACCGCGGATCTCGGTGAACACGGTAGGACGAAGGCTCTGCTGCTGCTCGCGGTTTTTGTCGGTTTGGGCGCCGGTGTCGAATGGCTGTTTCGCAAAGCGACGCAGCAGGCCCGCAGGCACCTCGACGCGCTCTCGTCGGAGACGGTAAGGGGCCGCCTGCATCTCGTCGCCCTGCGCTTTGCCTTTGCGGTCGGTCTGGTGGTGGCTTTTGCCCTCGGCAGCATTGGCCCTTTCCTGGCACTCGATTGGCCACCGCTGCTGCGCGAGATATTGTTCGGCTATCTCGTCGCTTTTCTCGTCTTACGGATTGCGATCGTCGTCGGCCACTTCCTGCTGGCGCCGCGTCACGAGCGGTTCCGCATCATTCCGATGGATACGGTGGCCGCCCGGTTCTGGTACCGGCGGCTGGTTGTGTTCATCGGCTGGTTTACCTTCGGTTGGGTGACGGTCGGGCTGGGGAGCACTCTCGGCTACACGCCGGAGGCACGCCAACTAGTAGCCTACGTCCTCGGCCTCGGTCTCCTCGCGATTGCGCTGGACGCGATCTGGCGCCGGCCGGCTGCGCTCCCCGAAGACAGAGGCGCGCAGACGGTCGTAACCCGTCGCTTCGGCCACGGCCCCCGCAACGCAATGTTGTCGGTCGGCATCGTGCTGTTGTGGGTGCTCTGGGTGGTCCACGCGATGGCCAGCTTCTGGCTCGTTTTGGTACTCATCACGCTGCCGCTTGCGATAAGAATTACCCGGCGCGCGGTAGAGAATTTGCTTCGTCCCTCCGGTTCGCCGCTGGCGGTCGACGGTCCGCCGAGCGTGCTTGCCGTGTGCATCGAGCGCGGTATTCGAGCTCTCCTGATCATCGGTGCGGTTGCTGTGCTGGCGTGGGGCTGGGGCGTCGATCTCGCCCATGTCCGCGGCGAGGAGACATTGGTCGCGCGCCTCGCTGACGGCGTGTTGAGCACCGTCGTCATCCTGCTGATCGCCGACTTTCTATGGCAGGCCACGAAGACGGCGATCGATCGTAAGCTCGCCGAGGCCGGCGACCTTGGCCAGCCGAACACCGACGAGGCGCGGCGGCGGGCCCGCCTGCGCACGCTGCTGCCAATCTTTCGCAATATCCTGTTCGTCACCGTCTTCGTCGTCGCGGCTTTGATGGCGCTCGCGGCAATGGGGGTTCAAATCGGACCGCTGATCGCCGGCCTGGGCGTGCTCGGCGTCGCGATCGGCTTTGGTGCCCAGTCTCTCGTTCGCGACGTCATCGCCGGCATCTTCTATCTCCTCGACGATGCCTTTCGCGTCGGCGAGTACATTCAGAGCGGCAACTATAAGGGCACCGTCGAATCCTTCAGCTTTCGCTCGGTCAGGCTGCGGCATCAGCGCGGCCCGATTTACACCGTGCCGTTCAGCCTTCTCGGCGCGGTTCAGAACATGAGCCGCGATTGGGTCATCGACAAGATGATGATCGGCATCACCTATGACAGCGACATCGAAAAGGCGCGAAAGCTGATCAAGCAGATCGGGCTGGAGCTTCAGAAGGACCCGGAATTCGCGCCGCTCATCCTCCAACCGCTGAAGATGCAGGGCGTCGACGCATTCGGGGATTTCGCGGTCCAGATCCGGATGAAGATGATGACTTTGCCCGGCGAGAATTTCGTGATCCGGCGACAGGCCTTTGCGATGATCAAAAAGGCGTTCGACGAGAACGGCATCAAATTTGCCTTCCCGACCGTGCAGATCGCCGGCGAAGGTGAGGCCGCAACCGCCGCCGTCGCGCAGCAGGCACTTGAACTCACGCGGCCGCAAGCCGCGGCCTGAGGCAAGTCTCAGTCAGCTCTCCTGCTGCCGCGCCCCGCGACGATAAGGATTGCCGCGCCGACGATCGCCGATAAGGCCGATGCGATGATTACCGCCAGGCGCACAGCCGTCATTGTGGGCTCGTCTTCAAACGCCAATGTGCCGATAAACAGGCTCATCGTAAACCCGATCCCGGTCAAAATAGCCGTACCGTAGAGCTGCGATAAGCTTGCGCCGGCAGGCCATTCT
The DNA here is from genome assembly GCA_049799535.1 of Allostellaceae bacterium. Taxonomy (GTDB): domain Bacteria; phylum Pseudomonadota; class Alphaproteobacteria; order ATCC43930; family CGMCC-115725; genus AP-15. The sequence continues at coordinate 22,862 of JBARIB010000334.1, forward strand.
GCGATGCCGAGCCGGGCGGCGGCCATCGAAGGCAGGAACACGCCGAGCTGCTTACCGAAGAAAAGGCCAATGACGATGCCGAGCGGGACCGAGGCCGTGTTGCTCGCCGGCGACACGCCAACAAACGACACGCCGGCATTGGCAAATGCGAAAACCGGCATGATCCCGTAGCTCACCCATGGTTTCAGCGCATGCTCGGCGTGCTCGAGCAGGCTCTCGCCGTCATGGCGCGTCAGCGGCATGGCAAACCCCACCGCCACGCCGGCAAGCGTCGCGTGAACACCGGATTCGAGAACGCAAACCCAGGTAAATAGCCCGATGACGACATAGGCCGATGGTGTGCGGATATCGAGCAGGTTCAATATGGCAAGCCCGGTAATGCCGATCGCAGCGAGCATAAGCGAGGCGACCGACAGATCGGCGGTATAGAAAATCGCAATGACGATGATCGCCGCCAAATCGTCGATTATCGCCAGTGCGAGCAGGAAGGTTTTCAGGGATGCGGGAACGGCGCGGCCCAGCATCGCACAGATTGCGATTGCGAAGGCAATATCTGTTGCCGACGCGACGGCCCAGCCGCGCAGAGCCTGCGCATTCCCCCAATTTACGCCAGCGTAGAGCGCCGCCGGCAGCAAAAATCCGCCCGCGGCGGCGATAACCGGAAGAGCCGCCCTCCTCGCGCTTGCCAGCGCGCCCTCGAGCGCTTCGCGTTTGATCTCGAGCGCAACGAGCAGAAAGAAGATCGCCATCAGGCCGTCGTTGATCCAGTGCTCGAGGCTTTTCGCGAGCCCGATCGAGCCGATCCTGACCTCTCCTGTGGTTTCGAGGATTGCTTCGTAGTGCGGACCAAGTGGAGAGTTGGCGACGAGGAGAGCGGCGAGCGCAGCAATGCCGAGCGCGACCCCGCCATAGAGGTCGGATTTTTCGGTTCCGTGAGCGCGCGGGAGCGGAATAGCGGTTATCCGGCCGCGCTTTGCGGCTTAGAGCGCTCCCCGAGCTGCCGGCGCAGAGCCTGCATCTCCTCGAAGCGCGCGGTCACCTCACGCAGAATCGCCGCGATTCCAGCCATCCTGCCGGCCTCGTCCCGAAACGGCAGAATGGTAAATTCGATAGAGATGCGCCGCCCGTCTTTTCGCATGGCCGGCACCGCTAGGATTTCGCCGGCGCCGTAGCGCGTATTGCCGCTGCGTATTGTTGCGTTGTAGCCGGCCCAGTGACGGGCCCGCAGGTCCTCGGGAACGATGAGGTCGAGAGATTGGCCGATGGCCTCGGCTTCGGCATAGCCAAAGACCCGCTCGGCGCCGCGGTTCCAGAAGCGGACGATGCCCTCGGCATCGGAATAGATGATGGCGTCGGGCGCTTCGCGCGTCAGCGTCAAGGCGAACCGATCAAGATTCAATCGAAGTGAGTTATCCATAATGATCGATGTAGCGTCGAATGTAGGTTTCCCACGTGATGTACTCGCCGCCATACAAATATCGGGTGTTCTCATCCGCCCATCTAACCCCGAGGTCCCTCGCCACCTTCGGGTGCACCGGAATTTGCGGGGTCCGCAGCATGTCGTGAATGCTTTCCGGCAAATTGTGAGCAGTATCGATCCCGATGCAATGTAATAAATAATTCATCAGCATGTTTAACACGTCACCGCGCGGTCGCACTGTCGTGTGAAAAATTCGTTTCTTGCGGAAGTTGTCGAGCACGAAGGCGCCGATCTCCATGCCGAATTTCTTGTCCATGCCGACAAGGCGTCGTTCTTCGAGATCGTGAAGACGTCGATAATTTACCACGCCAGCGATATTGAGTTGCGAATAAGCGCGCCACCGCTCCTCCTTATCAGGGATTTCCTTGCGCAGGCGGCCAAGCACTGTATCGAGATAAGGAAAGGTCAGGTTCGGCGCTTCGCGGTCATGCGCCTCCTTATCCCCAGGGCCGTTCCACCCGTCAAACGGCCACAATGACGCAAACCGCACCCCAGGAAAACAAACCTGCTCAACATCCTCACGAACATAATCCCTTAACGGGAAATTCTCCCAGTCGCGAAGATCTTGGATCATTAGAATGTCCGTAGCTTCCAAATCTCTTTTGGCCAGCTCATGCAAGGATTTGGGCAGCATGACAAAATGATATTTAACTCGAAAAGCAGTGCTTAAGCTTTCGATCCGGTTGAATCCTTGGCAAAGCAGGTCAGATTGGCAATTTCCAACGAATAAAATCTGCTTTCGTCTTAAGCGGCGCCGACCAGTCGCCGGGATGGATGCAAGCGGCGAGCCCGCCTTCCAATCTGTCGCCTCCCGAATTTCGACGTCGGAGATCGTTAGATCACCATTTCCGAAACCGATGAAGGCGAGCTCGACTTGTGCCTCGGAGCGTTCGCGGCCGAGTTCGGTCGGCATTTCGAACTCGAACGACGCCGAGCCGGCTCGCAGATCCTCGGCGCGAAACTCCCGTTGAGCTACCCTGATGAACTTCGTTCCAAAGAGACGTCTCCATCCCCCCATACCGGCGATGACCTGCGCCCGCACTGCCGGGTCCGCCGCCGGACTTGAGGGCATATCCTTGCGACAGCAAAAGCTTAGCTGATAACGGCCCTCCGGCAGTCGCAAGGGAGGTTCGGCGCCATAGGCCAGCGGCTTGGCATGCTCCATCGAGGGCACCGTTGCTCTGCCGAGGTTGTGGAGGCCGCTACGCCGTTTTTGCAGGGAGCCGAGCAACCGCCGGTTGCAGGATATAGCAGACTCGACCTGCTCACGGCCGAGGCAGCAAAGGTTGACGGCTGTTATCACGAGATCGGCGTTGCCCGTGTGGAACAGCCTGAACTCGAACGGGGCATCGTCGCCGGCCTCAAGGGCCATATCCGTCGGGACTTCGAACTCGACCAGAGCACGACCATTGCTCAACTCTTCCGCAGTAAAATCTCGCCAAGCGTGCAGGATTCCTCCGGTTGCCGGCAAGCACATGAGCCATTGCGGCACGCTGCGGCTGCGCCATCTGCTGCGTCCGAGAATTTCCAGCCCGAAAACCGGATGCGAGGCAAAACGCGGTGTCGCCGCCTCGCAGTCGACGCTCAGCCGGTAATGCCCGCCGGGTAAGCGCAAGTAAGGCCATCCCCCGTAGAGGATGTAACCAGGAGGTTCCCGCCGGTTGGTCGTGATGGTGCCATCGGCCCGGCGTTTGCCTAGCCAGCTTTTCTGAAGCCGGCCGAGCATTCGCCACTCACGGAGCACGAGAGACGAACCGGCCTGATTAGGCAGCCGCGTCAGGTCGACTGTGCTGATACGGAGATCGGCATTACCCAAATGGAAGAATTTGAACTCGAACCGCCCCTCATTTCTTCCTTCGAGCCCCAGCGCAGGCGGTACCTCAAAGAGGATTGAGGCCGATCCGGTCTGCAACTCCGAGGCGGTGAAGTCCTGCCAAGCCTGTTGGATCCTGTTTAGGACAATGACCTCCACCCCCAAGACCGGTTGCGAAGACATGCGCGCGGGTCCGGCTGTGCAGCTAAAGCTCAGCTGGTAATGACCTGCGGGCAATTGCCAATGTGGACCATAGAGCACGCAACCGGCCGGCTCGCGGCGGCTCACCATAACTCCATCCGCGCGGCGCACGCCGATTGCCGATTTCTCGAGGCGGGGAAGGATCGGCTGTTTAGGCGCCTCCGGCTCCTCATCCGGTGGCGAGCTCACCTCCTCGGGAGTTAAAGCGCCATCAACCGAAGCAACCAAGCCATTTCTCCTGTGTAACAGGCGCACACGCTTACTATGTTCATTTTGCCGGTTGATGGGAAACGGAGGTTTGTTTCGATCGATGGAAAGCCTGACATGGATATCGGTTTTATACTTCCTCTCCCGCCGGCCTCTCCGCTGCGGGAGGCGGTCCGCGCCAGCACCCGCATCGACGAGACCGAGGCCGTCGCGCGCCTTCTCGCCGCGATCGATATCCCGGCGGACATGCGCGACCGCATCGCCGACAGGGCGCGCGCCCTCGTCATTGCCGTCCGCTGCGGGCGTCTCGGCAGGGGCGGCATCGACGCCTTTCTGCACGAATATGCATTGTCGTCACCCGAGGGTGTGGCGCTGTTGTGCCTCGCCGAAGCATTGTTACGGGTGCCGGATGCAGAGACGGTCGATCGGCTGATCCGTGACAAGATCGGCGAAGCGGATTGGGAAAGCCATCTCGGCCGATCCGAATCGATTTTCGTCAACGCCTCGACCTGGGCGTTAATGTTGACCGGCCGCCTGCTACATGCCGATCCGGGCGAGCACGATTTGCGCGGTGTTCTGCGCCGATTTGTCGCTCGCTCGGGGGAGCCGGTCGTTCGGCAGGCGGTGACCGCGGCAATGCGGATCCTCGGCCGCCAGTTCGTGATGGCCCGCACGATCGAAGAGGCACTCGATCGCGCCCGCGAGCCGGAGCGGCATGGCTATCGGCATTCTTACGATATGCTCGGCGAGGCGGCGCGCACCGCGCCTGACGCCACGCGCTATTTCACCACCTATCGCCATGCGATCACAGCGATCGGCCGGGCGGGAGCCGGGCGGGATGTGGCCAAGGCTCCCGGCATCTCGGTTAAGCTCTCGGCATTGCACCCGCGCTACGAAATGGCGCAGCGCAATCGCGTGCTATCGGAGATGTCGCCACGCTTGATGGAGCTCGCGCGCGATGCAAAACAGGCCGGCATCGGCTTCACTATCGATGCTGAGGAGGCCGATCGCCTCGAGCTCTCGCTCGATCTCGTCGAGGGCCTGGCGCTCGCCCCGGAGCTTGCCGGGTGGGACGGGCTCGGGCTCGCCGTCCAGGCCTATCAGAAGCGGACCCTGCCGCTCATCGACTGGCTCGCCGATCTGGCGGCGCGGGCCGGGCGGCGGCTCATGGTTCGTCTCGTCAAGGGCGCCTATTGGGATAGCGAGATCAAGCGCGCACAAGAACGCGGCCTCAACGGCTACCCGGTATTCACGCGCAAGGTCGCTACTGATGTTTCCTATCTCGCTTGCGCAAGTTCCCTACTCGCGCACGGTTCCGCTTTCTACCCGCAATTCGCGACCCATAACGCCCACACCGTAGCCGCCGTTCTCGAAATGGCCGGCAATCGGCGGGATTATGAATTTCAGCGCCTGCACGGCATGGGGGAGGCGCTCTACGAGCAGATCGTCGGGTCCGAGGACTTCGACCGGCCGTGCCGGATCTACGCGCCGGTCGGCAATCACGAGGACCTGCTGCCCTACCTCGTGCGCCGGCTGCTCGAAAACGGCGCCAACACCTCGTTTGTCAACCGCATCGTCGACGACCGGCAGCCGATCGACGAGATCATCGCCGACCCGGTGGCGCGCCTCGCGCAATTGCCGAAAAAGCCGCATCCGCGCATCCCGCTGCCGCGCGACCTCTACGCGCCCGAGCGCAAGAATTCGCTCGGGCTCGATCTCGCCGATCCAACGACATTGGCGACATTGCGTGAGGAGCTTGCCGCTGCGCTGCGAAGGCCGTGGCGCGCGG
>JBARIB010000335.1:0-2403 GCA_049799535.1 Allostellaceae bacterium
CCCACGATGGTGGCGCCACCGCCAGCGAGGTTCTAACCTATCTCTCGCGAGAATTGGGGATGACGGTCCGGCCGAACCACCTTGGTATGGCGTTACAACGCCACCGGCGCGCCGGCCGGCTCGATAATCGCGATCAGCGCTGGCACCTGCCGACTTCAGCATAGGGTCAGAACAGCCGCGGTTTGGTCGCAATCGCCGCGAGGACCGGTGCCCAAGGCTTCTCGTGGAGGCGGGCCATGAACGTCGCCAAAATGAACCGCCGCGTCCCAGCACAAGCGAGCGGAGCCCAAATTGTTGAGCCTCTCACGGGACCAAGAGTTCGGTTGGCTCTGTCTTCGTCGGCCGGTCTGAGACGGTAGTTTGGTTCGGCATGTTCAGGTGACCGACGGCAGCGTTCGCAGAGCCGCGACAATTCACTTTCGGGCGGGGTAGTGATTGCGGCGATGGCGGGCACAGCCGTGTGCAGGGTTTGCCGCCGGCGCGCGACTGATATGGTCGAGGGTGCACTAGCGCATCGTCCGTTGGAAAGGGCAGGGGACGGCCGCAGTGACATCGAGCATCCGCCGGCAGTGGCCGACACATTTGACACCAAGATCCGTTCGAGTCCGAGCTTCTGCAGCCAGTGCGCGCTACTCATGGGGCGACGCATGCCAGTGATATGGACAACCGTGATGTCGTAGAGTATCGCTGAGATGGCTACGACAAAGGGCGTTGCCGGAGAGGCTGGTACACCGCAGAATCGCCTCATTCGTGCTGCACATTGCAGGACGACTGGAGGCGCGAGTCGCCCCACCCATCAGGCGGGCGCTCCACAACCTGAAGGAGAATCTCGCTGCAGATTCGCTGCAGATTGCAAACCGGCGATCGCCGACGCAATCTCACGTTGTAAAACGTTGCGCGACGGCATGCCGCGAGATTGGCACAGCGATTGCTGGCATGCGAGGATGTACCCGCAGAGGAGGCCGTCATGACCCGGGACGAACTCACCCGAAAGATTCTTTCCGCAAAGCGCGCCAAACGCCTCACCTGGAAGGCAATTGTTGCCGAGATCGGCGGTGGCTCAGCGGTTTATCTCACCGCTGCACTGATGGGCCAGATGAAGCTGCGCGCCGATCAAGCAGAACGCGCGGCAAAGCTATTTGATCTGGGCGAAGATGAAATGCTCCTGCTGCAGGAGATCCCCTATCGCGGCTCATTGCCGACCGCGGTGCCGAGCGATCCCTTAATCTACCGGTTCTATGAGATCGTCCAGGTCTACGGCACGACCTGGAAAGAACTGATCCAGGAGGAGTTCGGCGACGGCATTATGAGCGCGATTGATTTCGACATGTCGATCGAGCGCCAACCCGACCCGAAAGGCGACCGTGTCAAGCTGATCCTCAGCGGCAAATTCCTCCCATATAAAGAGTACTGATGCACCGCTTGTTAGCGGAGGAAGCCGATGGATGTGATCGACCTCAATTGCGATATGGGCGAGAGCTTTGGCGCCTGGACGATGGGCAGCGATGCTGAAATGCTGAAGATCGTGTCCTCGGCGAATGTCGCCTGCGGCTTTCACGGCGGCGACCCCATCGTCATGTTCGAAACCGTGTCCCGGGCCAAGCAAAGTCGTGTCGGGATCGGTGCGCATCCGAGCTTTTTCGATGTCTGGGGGTTTGGCCGGCGCATGATCCAGGGCGAGAAGCCCGAGGATATCGAAAAGATGGTCGTCTACCAGATCGGCGCGTTGCAGGGTGTGGCACGCGCCATCGGGCACCGGCTAGGGCACGTCAAGGCGCACGGCACGCTCGCCAATCTCGCGGCGGTTGATCGCGCGACGGCGCTTGCGATCGGGCGCGCCATTGCGGCGGTGGACGGCGAGCTGATCTATGTCGTGATGGCCGGCACCGAGCTCGAACGCGCTGCATCCGAGCTCGGCCTTAGAATGGCGCGCGAGATCTATGCGGACCGCGCCTACGACGACACCGGCAATCTGGTCTGGCGAAACCTCCCCGGCGCGGTATTGCACGACCCCGAGGAGGCCGCCGCGCGGGTCCAGGCAATGGTGCGCGAAGGCGCAATCATCAGTAACTCGGGCAAGCGGGTCCCGGTCGCGATCGACACGGTCTGCGTCCATGGCGACAACCCGGCGGCGGTGGCGATGGCCGCCCTCGTTCGGGAAAAGCTCGAAGGTGCCGGGATTACCGTGCGGCCGATGGCGGAGACGATCAACTAGGCGCGCTTTGCCGCGTCAACGCTTCGTCTTCCGTTGGCCGTTCGGTGCCGAGCACCCCAAACCGTTGTCGTAAAGCTTCCAGGGTTGAGATGGTCGGGCATTTCTCGAGCCCGATTGTTCCAGGGGAGGAGTTTACTCGGCCGGCTGCTGCCGACGAAAAGCCCGCGAACAAGATTCCTCGTGGTTAC
>JBARIB010000336.1:0-7082 GCA_049799535.1 Allostellaceae bacterium
ATCGCTTCCCCGCGCCCGATGCCGCCCGCGACAAATATCGGGATGCTCCTGAGATGCGGCAGGATCTCCTGTGCCAAAACGCCGGTCGATACGGGCCCGATATGACCGCCCGCCTCGCTCCCCTCTATAATGATCGCATCGACCCCCATGCGCACGAGCTTGCGGGCGAACCCCAGCGCCGGCGCAAAGCAAAAGATGCGAGCACCGCTCTGCATGATTTTGCGGACCGTGACACTGCTCGGCAGACCGCCAGCAAGCACGACGTGACCGACCCGATGCTCGCCGCAGACCTCGATCAGCTCGATCAGCTTCGGGTGCAGCGTGATCAGGTTGACGCCGAAAGGGCGCCGGGTCAGCGCCTTGGTCGCGGAAATCTCGGCCGAAAGCAGCTCGGGTGACATCGATCCAGAGGCAATGACCCCGAACCCTCCGGAATTGGAAATAGCGGAGACAAGATTGCGCTCGGAAACCCAGGTCATCGCGCCGCCCATGATGGCGAGATCGGCACCCAGAATATCCCGCCCGCGCGCCCATAATCGGTCGAGCGCGCCGTAGAGGCGCTCTCGTTCGGTATCCGGCCCACGGTCCGGACGACCTTCGTCGGCTGGAAAATCGCGTGCGCCGATCTCCTCTTTCATCCGCTGGCGTCTAGCCCGTAGGCGGTGTGCAGCGCCCGTAAGGCAAGCTCGGTATATTCCGCCGCGATCAGCACGCTGACCTTGATCTCCGACGTGGAGATCACCTGGATGTTTATGCCCTTATCGGCCAGTGTCTGAAACATCTGTTGGGCCACCCCGGCGTGGCTGCGCATCCCGACACCGATCACCGAGACCTTGACGACATTGGGGTCCGGCTTAAGCGAAGCAAAGCCGATCGAGGCCCGGCCCTTCTCGAGGACCGCTACCGCCCGCTCGAGGTCGGCGCGCGCCACCGTGAAGGTCAGATCGGCGGTGCGTCCATCGTCCGAGGCGCTCTGTACGATCATGTCGACATTGATGGCATCGTCGGCGAGCGGGCCAAAAATAGCGGCTGCGACGCCTGGGCGATCCGCCACTTTCTCAACTGTGATCTTGGCTTCGTCGCGGCTATACGCGATGCCGCTCACAACTTGCTTTTCCACGATCTCGTCTTCGTCGACCAACAGGGTTCCAGGAGCGTCGGTGAAGCTCGACAAGACCTGCACCCGCACCCGGTGGTTCATCGCCATCTCGACCGAGCGCGTCTGCAGCACTTTCGCGCCCTGCGAGGCCATTTCCAACATTTCTTCGTAGGTAATTCTACTGAGCTTGCGGGCTTTCGCAACGATCCGCGGGTCGGCCGTATAAACGCCGTCGACATCCGTGAAGATATCGCAGCGGTCTGCCTCGAGCGCCGCCGCGAGCGCGACGGCGGACGTATCGGAGCCGCCGCGGCCGAGCGTCATGATACGCCCGCGCGGCCCAACTCCCTGAAACCCGGCCACGACAGCGACCTGCCCTTGGGCCAATCGCCGGCGAATCTCGACAATATCGATCCCCTCAATGCGAGCCTTGCCATGCACGCCGTCGGTGCGGATTGGTACCTGCCAGCCCAGCCAGGACCGCGCGTCGATAGCAACATCCTGCAACGCAAGCGCGAGAAGGCCGGCAGTCACCTGCTCGCCCGCTGAGACGACAACATCGTATTCGCGGGCGTCGTGCACGCGGCTGGTCTCCCGGGTCCAGGCGATGAGCTGGTTTGTCGTTCCCGCCATGGCCGAGACCACCACGGCGACCTCATTGCCGTTGTCGACCTCGCACTTGACGCGCCGCGCGACATTTTTGATCCGCTCGACATCGGCAACCGAGGTGCCGCCGAATTTCTGGACGATACGCGCCATACAAGTCTCGAAAATGTCCGGCAAGAGAGCTAGCGTGCCAACCCTGTTGTCGCCGGGTATCCTGGCGTCATCACATACTCTGTTCCGGCCTGTTGGGCCATAGAACCAACCGTAAGCCGAGAAGGATTGAGGACGTGCGTACGCCGGGTGCTACGGTCGACCCAGGAGAGATCGCACGCTTCGCCGCGCAAGCCGATGCGTGGTGGGACCCGGAGGGGAGCTTTCGGCCGCTGCACCGGCTCAACCCCACTCGCCTCGGCTTTATTCGTGAACACCTGACGGCGCATTTTGGCCGCGGTGTTTCCGCATTGCGACCGTTCGAAGGACTCACATTGTTAGACATTGGTTGCGGTGGCGGGCTTATCGCGGAACCGATGTCGCGCCTTGGCTTTGTCGTAACCGGCATCGACGCCGATGCTGAAGCGATCGCCGTGGCGCGGGCGCACGCAGAAGCGACCGGCTTATCTATCGACTATCGTGTTGCTACGGTCGAATCGGTCGCCGGTGCCGGCCGGCGTTTCGATACGGTCCTCGCGCTCGAAGTTATCGAGCACGTCGCCGATCCGCAAAGTTTTCTCGCTTTCGTCGGGTCGTTAGTCAGCGAGGGCGGCGCTTTCATCGGGGCCACCCTGAACCGCACCCTACGGTCCCTCACGCTGGCCGTTATCGGCGCCGAATACGTCCTGGGCTGGCTACCGCGTGGTACCCATGACTGGCGGAAATTCGTGCGCCCTTCGGAAGTCGTGCTCGGCCTCCGCCGCAGTGGCCTTCGTGCCACTGAGCTGGCCGGTTTTAGCTATGATTGGGCCAGAGGGGAGTGGTCGCTCTCGCGCGAGCTGGAAGTCAACTACATCGTGATGGCGGTGCGGGGGCTAGGGCATCCCCACTAAAATGGCTGCGTAGCCGGCTCAGCTGTCAGTGGGCGGGACCCAGGGAATTCGGCCGAATTTGATGCCCTCGTCGCTCAGCTCGCGAGACTCGTCCTCGGTGGCCTCGCCGTAGATGCCGTGCGGGTCGATCTCGCCATAATGGATGCGACGGGCTTCTTCCGCAAACCGCGGGCCTACATAGTCGCAATTGGCCTCGACTTGCCGCCGCATTTCGAGCAACGCCGCACGGAACTGAGCAGGAGAGATCGGCGGGGTCTCCCGAGAGCGCGCAAGCCGGGGCGCCATAACCGCCTTGTCAACCGAGGCATCACCACATTCGGGACAGGCGATTTCACCCGCTTTCTGCTGCGCCTCGAATCCGTCTCCGTCGCGGAACCAACCCTCAAACTCATGACCTTGAGCACAACGCAACGTAAACAGGATCATCGAGACTACCTCCGGGCCGAGAACTGTACCCGGCCACACCCGTTATTTGCAATCGTCCGCGGGTAATGCAAGACAACATCGAACAACCAGAACTCTCCGCGGAATCCTCCGCTTGGGTCGCCCGCTTTCTGCCCCGGATCAAGCCCGGCGGCCGCGTTCTCGACCTCGCCGCCGGCAGCGGCCGTCACACGCGCTTGCTGAAGGATGGCGGCTTTGCGGTGCGCGCGGTTGATCGCGACGTCGGCGCTCTCTTGCCGCTCGCCGGACCGCTTTGCGAGGTGCAGCAGATCGATCTCGAGACAGGTGCGGCCTGGCAACTCGGCGATGGTTACGACGGCATCATCGTGACCAATTACCTGCATCGTCCGCTGCTGCCGACGTTGGGCCGCGCCCTCGCACCCGGCGGCGTGCTGATCTACGAGACTTTCGGACGCGGCAACGAGCGCTTCGGGCGACCACATAACCCTGCCTTTCTGCTCCGCCCCGGCGAATTGCTCGAAGCATTTCCCGGCCTGACGGTGGTCGCCTTCGAGCAGGGCGAAATCTCCATGCCCAGGCGCGCCGTTATCCAGCGGCTCGCCGCTGTCTCGGGACCTCTCGGCCGGCTTCCGGAGCCGGCCGCTTTGGACAACAGCCTTCCCCCGGAGTAAGTTTTCAACATGCCGAACGTTGCCGAACAACTGATGTCACTGGACGAATTTCTTGCTTGGGAACGGGAGCAGCCTGAACGCTACGAATACGCGGATGGCGTCGCCACGATGATGACAGGCGGCCCGCTCGACCATTCGACAATCGCTTCCAACCTTTGGACCGCGCTGCGCGACAAGCTTCGCGATGGCGTCTGCCGCGCATTCCGCGGCGATACGAAATTAATCGCGAATAACTCGATCCGTTACCCCGATCTATCGGTAACCTGCACCCCGGTGCGCGGCGACGGGGACACTGTTCTAGAGCCGGTTCTCGTGGTTGAGGTAGTTTCGCCGAGTACCGAGCGAGAAGATCGCGGACGCAAGAAGTTCGATTACTTCAGCACACCCTCGATACAGCAATATGCGATCATTGAGCAGGATGCCCGGCGTGTCGATCTGTACACCCGATCGGGCGATCGTTGGACGGACGAGATTATTGAGGGGGATGCCGTCCTCCACCTCTACTCGATCGGGGTCGAGATCAGCCTCGATGCCATTTACGAGGATACCGAACTCGACGCTACTCGGCGGCGAGAGACTGAGCCGCCAGCTCCGGCCGCGTGAACAGCCGATCGTGCTGTAGCGATGGCACCATACGCCGCGCCTTGGCGATCGCGGCCGTGTCTACCCGAGCGCTGACGATACCGACGCCCTCGCCGGCATCGGCCAGCACCTCGCCCCAGGGATCGACGATCAGAGAGTGGCCATAAGTCCGCCGGCCCTCCGCGTGCTCGCCCCACTGCGCTGGCGCAAACACAAAACAACCGTTCTCGATCGCCCGAGCCCGCAGCAATACATGCCAATGCGCCTTGCCGGTCGGCACCGTAAAGGCGGAAGGGATCGCCAGGAAATCGGCGCCGGCCTGCGCGAGCGCCCGATAGAGATGCGGAAAGCGCAGATCGTAGCACACGGTCATGCCGAGGATGCCCCATGGCGTCTCGGCCAGCACCGTGGAGCCGCCGGGGCGGAAGGCATTGCTCTCGCGGTAACTCTCGCCGCCAGCGAGGTCGACATCGAACATGTGGATTTTGTCATAACGGGCGACGACAGAGCCGGCCGCATCGACGAGGTACGACCGGTTGGCAAGCCGATGTTCCCCTTCGGCCGCTCCGGGCTCATGCGCGATATCGACCGCAAGCGAACCGATCAGCAGCCACGCACCGGTTTCCCGAGCGAGCTCGCGCAGCGCGGCGAGCACGGGATGATTGGCCTCGTCACGAGCCTTTTGGCGCCGCAGTTTGCCGATCGGTTCGGTGAGGCCGGTGTTCTCCGGCGTCAGAATGAAATCGGCGCCGCCGTCACGCGCGCGCTTCACGAGATCCGAGACAACGCGAATATTTGGCTCGTAGTCGCGCGCCGAGGTGAATTGTATGCAAGAGGCGGTAAACATCCCGCTCATTTGCTGCCCCCCAGCTTGACATCGAGCTCACCGTCGCGCGCGAGCGCGACCAGCTCATCGGAACCGCCGATATGCTCGCCATTTATAAATATTTGCGGAACCGAGGTGCGCCCGCCGGCACGCCGGATCATCTCCTCGCGCCGCACAGGCTCCTCGATGATGTCGAACTCCCTATACGCGACGCCCTTGCGCTCCAACAACACGCGAGCGCGCGCGCAATAGGGGCAAAACATGGTCGTATAAAGTTCAACTTCGGCCATTGCGGCAAATACTCCGGAGAAGAATGCGCGACTTCATACGCCCTTCAATTAAGGCAGCAGCACGTGGGAGCCAAGCCTCGAAACCTCTCTCTGCGCCGATTATCCTCCTACCCGCAGCGCTCGCGCCAAGGTCAGGACGCCAATTGAAGGGGCCCCTGCACGCTTCAGCACACGGGCGCACTCTTCGACCGTCGCTCCGGTCGTCAAGACATCGTCGATGATCACAACCCGCCTGCCGGCAAAGTTGCGGCCTGGCCGAACACGAAAAGCGCCGCGGACGTTGCGCTCGCGGGCGGCCGGCCCGAGATGGCCTTGCGAAGGAGTTCGGCGGCGGCGGACGAGCCAATCCACCGCGACATCTGGCCCGCCAGCGGCGTGGATCGCGAGAGCCAAGAGCGATGCCTGATTGTAGCGGCGCTGAACCAATCGCGTCCAATGCAGCGGCACGGGCACGAGAAGGTCCGCGCCGGCAAGCACATCGCTTCCGGCGCGGTGCATCCAGCGCCCGAAGGCGCCGGCCAAATGGGTGCGGTCACCATGCTTCAGCCCGAGCACGAGTCGGCGGCTGTGCTTATCATAGCGCAGCACGGCCCGCGCCCGGTCCCAGCTTCGCCGCTCGCGCGCGCATTCACCGCATAGCGCATCCTCGCCCATCGGATGCGGAAAGGGTGCGCCGCAACTACTGCACCATGGCGGTGCAAAAAAAGTCATGGCTGCCCAGCACCGGCCGCACAAACTGTCCGGCTCGCCGATAACGTCGCCGCAGGCTAAGCAACGCGGGGGTAGAACCCCGTCGATGACGGCTCGTCCCAGGCGCAGCAAACGGCTGGAGGCCCAGCCGGCAAAGGTTGCCGATGCTTGCATCGATACACATCATCCGGTTGCAGGGACTTTCGTCAACCGCGCAATCGTATATGACCGGGCTTTGTTTCTAGTTGATTGCACCATCCATGACCTCGATCGAGCCGATATTGCTGTTTGATCGGCGTGCCTGGCGGTTGCATCGTGACCGTGCGGCACGCGACGGCTGCGTCGATTTCCTGCATGCAGAGGTTGCGGAGCGGCTTTGCGATCGGCTCGACGATATCACCCGCGACTGTCGCGTGGCGCTTGATCTCGGCGCGCACCACGGGAACTTGGCCCGCGCCCTCGGCGGCCGACCAGGCGTCAAACTGATCGTTGCGGCGGATCCGTCACTCGGGTTTTTAACGCGGCTCGGCGGAATCCGCGTCGCCGCCGACCCTGACTTGATCCCGTTTCGCGACCGCAGCTTCGACCTCGTGGTCAGCGGCCTGGCCCTGCATTGGGCGGGCGACCTGCCGGGTGCGCTCGTTCAGATCCGCCGAATTCTCGAACCTGGCGGATTATTCCTCGGAGCGATGTTCGGCGGTTCTACCTTGGTCGAGTTGCGCACGGTGCTCCTCGACGCCGAGCTGACCGAGGAAGGCGGCGCGAGCCCACGCGTTTCACCTGCCGTCGATCTTGCTGATATGGCCGGGCTGCTGTTGCGAACCGGGTTTGGGATGCCGGTTGCGGATACCGAAAAGATCTCGGTCACCT
>JBARIB010000337.1:0-4581 GCA_049799535.1 Allostellaceae bacterium
ACGGTTTCATAGGAGATGTCGAGCCCACGCTCGGCCAGCAGCTCCTCGACGTCGCGATAGCTCAAGGTGAAGCGGAGATAGAGCCAGATCGCGTGCTGAATGATCTCGGGCGGGAAGCGATGGCGGCGGTAGCAGAGCGGAGCCATGCCGACATCCTACCCGATACGCCGCTTGCTCCCGACCCGGTTTCCGTGACAATGCCGGCGAACGGCTTGATGACGTCGCTGATCCGGTCCGGAAGCTCGGCCAGGATCTTCTCCGCTTCGTGTCGTGCCGGCGTCCCGTTCATTGTTCGTCTCGCCGTCTTAGTCACGCAAACGATAGCAGATAATAAGTGTTATTCTAGAACTGTCAACTCGGCGAACTGCGAAATCCGTTTGCACGCTCCCGAGCAATATTCTGTTTTACGGAACCTAAGAACGGCCACCGACGCGTTGCGAGTCCGCATCAGAAGTTGGCTTGAGAAGTGTGTTTTCCAAACTAACTATGGCAGCACCTCCGAGAGGAACGAGTGGCTGAGAGTTACGCTTCTCTAAATCGAAAGGCCGGCAATGAGGATCGGGACGATGGGAGCGGGTGCGGTTGCGCTTGCAGTTGCGCGCGAGGCGCTTGCCCGCGGACACGAGATTGTCTTGAGCAGTCGGAGCGGTCCCGAGGCTCTTGACGGCAAGGTCGCCGAACTCGGCAAGGGCGCCGCCGCGGCGACTGTCGAGGAAGCGGCCAGTCTGGACTACGTGCTGCTCGCCGTGCCATGGAACAACGTCGAGGCGGCCTTGCGGGCCCGCCCGAGTGGAACGGTCGCGTCCTCATTGACGCCACCAACCCCTTCGTCGAGACCAGTCCCAAGCTGGTTCTTGCCGACCTTGGCGATATCGGTGCCAGCGAGATTGTGGCTGGTTTCGCACGCGGGGCGCGGATCGTCAAGGCATTCAATTCCATCCGTATGGCCCGTTTTAACGAGGGGCCCGTCAAAGGTGAAGGCAGGCGCGTCATCTTTGTCTCCGGCGATGACGAAGAATCCAAGCGCGCCGTGAAAGATCTGATCGAGAGCTTCGGCTTCGCGGCCGTCGACCTTGGAGGCCTCGTCACCGGCGGACGAATTCAGCAGGCCGGCGGTCCGCTCGCCGGCCTTGACCTGTTTATCGCGGCCTGACGGGCCTTTATCGCGATGGAGCTGAACTCTTCGCCACATGACGATGCGCTTCGCCAAGAGGTTGACCCCTTTATAAGGAGGTAGCAATGCGTGCAATGAGAGCAGAGGCCTTTGGTGGCTAACAGGATCTCAAGTTTACGGATATTCCGTCACCCGCCCTCTCTGACGGGCGAGTTTTGGTGCGAATGACCGCTGCCGGCGTCACGCCCCTCGATCAGACGATTCTCTCTGGCCAATATCCGAAAGCAAAAGCGCCTCTGGTGCTTGGGAACGAAGGGACCGGCATCATTGAAGGGGGCGGAACGGTCGAATATCCGAAGGGCTCGAGAGTGATGTTCACGGGCCCCTACGGTGTGCTCGAAAACGGCACCTTGAGCGAGTTGGTCGCAGTCCAAAAGGAACATCTTTGCCTTGTTCCAGACAACGTCGATGCCGCCGCCGCCGCGGGGTGCCTGTCGCGTATTTGACCGCTTTCCTGACGTTAAAGGCGGCAGGATTCCAGGCGGGGAAAATAGTCGTCGCTCCAGCAATTGGCGGCTCGGTGGGCAACGCCACCACACAGCTGGCCAGAGCGCTCGGAGCGAAGCACGCGATTTCGACGACCACCAGTCACGCAAAGGCGGAACAGGCCAAAGAACGGGGCTTTTCAGAGGTGATCGACCTTTCCGAAGAAGGGTTGGCAGAGGGCGTGCGCCGTCTGACAGACGGTTATGGGGCCGACATTGTCGTGGATGCCATCGGCGGGCAGATCCTGAGCGGAGCGCTTGAAATTCTGGCGCCCGATGGGCCACACTCGGGTATGCGGCGAGCAGGAAGACAACCGTTGATGTGACCGATCTGATCTGGAAGCGCGCCAGCATTAAGAGTTTCTCGCTGTTTCACCAGCCTCTATCGGCCCGGTCCGAGGCGTGGAAGACGATTGCCGAGCTTCTCAGTTCGAGACGGGTCGAGCCAGTCGTCGCCAAGACGTTCCCGCTTGAAGATGGGGCAAACGCAATTCGTTACCTGATCGAGGGGCGCCCTTTCGGCCGGGTCATTGTGACGATCTGAGTCGATCACGATCACCAGCGGACACACTGGGGGACGCGGATCGATGAGAACGCGGATCACTGAACTCTTCGGAATGAAACATCCGATCATCCAGGGCGGTATGCATCGCGTCGGCTATGCCGAGCTGGCGGCTGCGGTGTCGAATGCCGGTGGGCTCGGCATCATCACTGGTCTGACGCAGCCCACACCCGAGGATCTGGCGCGCGAGATCGACCGCTGCCGCGAGATGACCGACCAGCCATTCGGGGTCAATCTGACGTTTCTGCCCTCATTCGCGGCGCCGCCCTACCCGGAATACATCCACGCAATCGTTGAAGGCGGGGTGCGGATCGTTGAAACCGCCGGCCGCAACCCGGCGCAATATATCCCGGCCTTGAAGGCTAACGGAGTCAACGTCATCCACAAATGCACATCGGTGCGTCATTCGCTGACAGCCGAGCGGATTGGCTGCGACGCGCTCAGCGTCGATGGGTTCGAGTGCGGCGGGCACCCGGGTGAAGACGACATCCCCAACATGATCCTGCTGCCTCGGGTTGCGGAGGAGCTGAAGATTCCGTTCGTGGCTTCAGGCGGCATGGCAGATGGACGGAGCCTAGTCGCCGCGCTCGCGTTAGGCGCCGACGGCATCAACATGGGCACTCGGTTCATCGCCACGAAGGAGTCGCCGACGCATGACAACGTCAAGCAGTCGCTGGTCGCAGCGAATGAATTGCAGACGCGCCCGATCATGCGGCCGCTGCGCAATACCGAGCGGGTGCTGACCAATGCCGCCGCCGACGAGATCCTCGCTATCGAACGAGACAAGGGTGCTGCCACGACGATCGACGACATTCGCCACCTAGTCGGCGGAGCAGGGAACCGCCGCGTCCTGCAGGACGGTGAGATGGATGCGGGCGCCTGGAGCTGCGGGATGGTCGCCGGGCTCATCCACGACATCCCGACCTGCAAGGAACTGATCGACCGGATCATGGCAGAGGCCGAGGCGATCATCAGAAGCCGTCTCGAAGGCTTGCTGGCCGCGTAAGATAGGCCAAGCGGAGAGGAAAGGAGAGGTATAGTGTCAGACTTGATCGAGAACATCGAGAACGGAATAGCGACGCTGACCTTTAATAGGCCGGAGCGGCTGAACGCGCTGTCGACGCCGATCATGCAGGGACTGCTGGACGGCCTGCCGCAACTGGCCGGCGACCCGGCGGTCAAAGTGGTGATCCTGACCGGCGCCGGCCGCGCCTTCTGCGCCGGCGGCGATGTCAAGGACATGGCCAAGGCGGCGGCGAGGGCCGCAGCGCGGCAGAGGCGCCAACGCATTTGCGCTCGCGAATGGAAGTGTCGCGCATCCTGCACGAGTTGCCAAAGCCGACGATTGCGATGATTAACGGTCCAGCGGCCGGGGCCGGGCTCGCTCTGGCGCTGGCTTGCGATCTGCGGATCGCCGGTACTTCGGCGCGGCTGGTGACCGCCTTTGTCAAGGTCGGATTTTCTGGCGACTTCGGTGGCAGTTATTTTTTGACAAGGCTGGTTGGTACCGCCAAAGCGCGCGAGCTTTATTTCACTGGGCGCCCGGTCGATGCCGACGAGGCGTTGTCGCTTGGCCTCGTCAACCGCGTCGTCCCCGATGAAGAGCTCGCCGGGGTTACAATGGAACTCGCGCGGTCTCTGGCATATGGGCCCTCGATCGCGCTCAGCCTGATGAAGCGCAATATGAACTGTGCCGAAACCGGCGGTTTGGCCGAGCTTTTGGACATGGAAGCCGCCCACCAGGTGCAGACCGGCCGCACTCTAGATCACCGGGAAGCGGCCAAGGCATTCGTCGAAAAGCGCGCGCCCATTTTCACCGGCCGCTGAAAAGCAACCGGTATCCTCGGCAGCCGCGAGCCTAGTCGAAGCCAAAGAGAACTTTACTGACTTTACTCATACTGGATATGAAGCGCCCGCCAAGAACGAGTTCCCAATCATCGCTCAGCCATTCCGATCAGCAGAGCTGAGCCTCGCCATTGCTCGGGTTATCGGGCGACCGCAGCGGGACACCCAGTCGCTAAGCCAATGGAGGAAGCAATCGATCTTTCGCAAGGGACCGTGGAGGGAGACTGAGGCGGCTTCAGAGAGGAGATGCCGGACCGAATTTCTGGCCTGTCGTCAAACTCTCTCGACTTCAACCCGTAAAGGATGCTCCTCGGTCCTGGCCATCAACAAGACCTCGAATTGCTTCTGTTCCGCGATCTCAAAGGTGTAGGTACCGGCGATGCCCTTACCCTTCGTTCGGACGGCCAAGGTCAAGGCTAAAGCATCTAGCATAGATGTGTGAAAAATAGTCCTCAGGACGAATTCAACGAAATCCATAGGCGTGTAGTCGTCGTTATAAAAGATTACATTCCACA
>JBARIB010000338.1:0-5509 GCA_049799535.1 Allostellaceae bacterium
AGGCGATACCAGGGCGCGATTTACCGCGTGTGGACCGGCGCGTTGTGGGCGGAGGGTCCGGCGTGGTCGAGCCAGGGCCAATACGTCGTCTTCAGCGACGTCTCGGGCAATGTGCAATACCGTTATATCTGGGACGACGGACGGGTCACGGCGTTCCGCCGTCCGTCCTACAACACCAACGGCAATACCTTCGATTTTCAGGGGCGCCAGCTTTCGTGCGAGGATTTCAACCGCCGCGTCGTGCGCTGGGAGCACGACGGGTCGTTGACCGTGATTGCCGACTCCTACGACGGCAAGCCGCTGAACTCGCCGAACGACATCGTGCCGCATCCCGACGGAAGCATCTGGTTTACCGACCCGCCCTATGGCGACGCGATTCCCGAGGGCCATCCCGACGAAGCCGGCGGCCCCACAAATCCGCAGGGGATATTCAACCCGCGGATCGGAGCCCCGAACGCCGGTGCGATCGGCGGCCGAAAGCGGGAGTTGCCGACCAACACCTACCGCTGGGACCCGAGCGGCAAGCTCGAAGTGGCAATCCCAGAGGAGCAGCTGCCCGATCCGAACGGCATTTGCTTTTCGCACGACTACAAGACGCTCTATGTGATCAGCACCGGCAAAGGTCCCGGAGATACCGGGCCGGGCGGCGAGCGGGTGATCTATGCCTTCGACGTGCAGGGCACGAAAGTCGCCAATAAACGGCTGTTTACCGATATGACTGTCGACGGGGTCAAATGCGGACCGGACGGGATGCGCGCGGATGTCACCGGTAATCTGTGGTGCAGCTCCAATGCCCCGCTTGGCTACGCTGGCGTGCTCGTGCTCAACCCCGCGGGCAAGCTGATCGGACGAATTCGACTGCCGGAGGTGTGCGCCAATCTCTGCTTTGGCGGACCCAAGCGTGACCGCCTGTTCATGGCCGCCAGTCAATCGCTCTATATGCTCCAGGTGGCGACGCAGGGCGCTGCGCCAGGCTGATTCAGCCTTGAAACCGCCATCGTCTGACCGCCCGCAGCCGCGCTGGACAACAGAGGATATTCATATGTTGGCACGAGTGTTCGCGGTCGGCGTTCTGCTTGCCGTTTCGTTGATTGCAGCGGATTACGCGATCGCGGCCGTCGCTGCGCCGGCAAATGTCGCGCCCCAGGCTCTGATGGTGCAAGCGCAGCCGGGCGGCCCGCCGCCGCAAAATATCGAGACCAACATTGCCAGCCTGCATCAACGATTGCAGATCACACCCGGTCAGGAAGCTCAATTCAACGCCGTCGCCAATGTCATGCGGGAGAATGCTCGGGCTGAGGCCAACGCGCCGACTCAGCCGCCGCCCAACACGACCGCAGTCGACGATCTGCGCGCGTTCATAAAGTACAGTGAAGTGGAGCTCGCCGGATATAAGAGGCTGCTGCCGGCGCTCGAGGCCCTCTACGCCACAATGTCGCCGACCCAAAGGAGGACCGCTGACGCGATCTTTCGTCAGGGCCCGGGAGGCTGAGCGACACGCCTATAACGTAGCCATAGCGCGTCAGCGTGTGCACTATACCGGCCAGCGGTAATCCAGCGGAGTGCACGGGATGTTCGACCTTATCATTACCGGTGGCGTCGCGGTATTGCCGAGCGGCGCGGAGCCCGCCGATATCGGTGTCAGCAGCGGCAAAATCGCTGCGGTGGGCGGCCCGGGAGCCCTCACCTCCATCGGCGCCGCGCGGGTGATCGATGCAACCGGGCAGATCGCGGTCCCGGGCGGGGTCGATCCGCACATTCATTGCAGTTCGCCGATCCCGTTTCCCGGCCGTAACGAAGATCTCTTGAGCGCGCCACCCGAGCAAGTCAGCCGCGCCGCCCTCTATGGCGGCACGACGACATTGCTCGACTTCGCGCCCTGCCCGTCTGACCAGCCGTTGCAGCGCTCTATTGAGCGGCGCCAGCGGGAATGGGCCGGAGCCTGCTATTGCGATTACGGCTTTCATCTTCTGCTTCACGGCAAGCTCTCGCAGGACGTGCTCGATCCGCTGCCCGAGGCGATCCACGAGGGCCATGCCTCGGTCAAGCTTTTCACGACCGACATTCGGCCGAACCGACAGGGCCGCATGGTGCAGTTCGGCGATATCTGGGAGGTGCTGAAGATCCTCGGCGCCGCCGGCGGCATCGCCGCGATCCACGCCGAGGACAACGACATTGTGATGCACATGTACGAAAAGCTGATCCGCGAGGACCGGGTCGGTTTCGAGAACATGGCAGAGGTGCACAACACTCTGTCGGAGGACCTGTCCTTCAACCGGGTCATCCGGCTGGCCGAGAATGTCGAGGGCGCGGCGCTCTACATGGTGCACGTATCGGCGGCGACCGGCGTCACCGCGATCGCGCGATCGCGGGCAGAGGGCCATCCGATCTATGGCGAAACCTTGCACCAATATCTGCTCTATACCGCCGAGGACTATAAGCGTCCGGGCGGCCAGATGTTCCATACCTATCCGTCGCTCAAATTCGCCAAGGACCAGGAGGCGCTCTGGACGGCGACAAATCACGGCGCGATCCAAGCGATCGCGACCGACGAGGTGTGCTGCCCGCTCAAGGTCAAATTGCAGGGAAGGCGGATCGACGACACGACGGGTGGCAATTCCGGCGTCGAGCCGCGGCTCTCATTGATGTACACGCATATGGTCGAGAAGCGCGGCTACAGCCTCGCCGACTTTGTCGGCCTCACCTCGGCCAATGCCGCGCGCATCATGGGTCTCTACCCGCGCAAAGGCGCATTGGCGGTCGGCTCGGACGCCGACATCGTCTTGCTCGACCCGCGCACCCGGCGGATCATCCGCAAGGAGGACCTGCACGAGACCGACTATACGCCGTGGGAAGGCCACGAGGTCGCCGCCTGGCCGAGCATGACGATCCTGCGCGGCAAGATCGTCGTCGAAAACGGCCAATTCCACGCCAGCCCCAGCGACGGCCAGTTCCTACCGCGCAAGATCCCCGACGCTATCCGCTCCCGCCCAGTGGTGTGAGCCCCACCGGCTTCCCGTCACTTGCTGCCCCTCGCCCTCCCTCTCCTCGCTGACGCGGAGGCGAGGGGCGTTCTCCGGAGAAACGGATTAATGACACAGTTGCCTCTCAACGATTTCCTCGTCATCGACCTGACCGCGCACCGCGCCGGGCCGACCGCTGTGCGCCAGCTCGCCGATTGGGGGGCGCAAGTGATCAAGATCGAGGCCCCCGGCGAGGCGGTCGACGCGACCGGCAGCCGCCGCGACGGGCCCGATTTCCAGAACCTGCATCGCAACAAACGGGCGATGACATTGAACCTCAAGAGCAAGGAGGGGCATGCGATCTTTATGAAGCTCGCCGAGCGCGCCGATATCATCGTCGAAAACTACAAATCCGATGTGAAGCACCGGCTCGGCATCGATTATGAGGCGGTGCGCAAGGTCAACCCTCGCATCGTCTACGGCAGTATTTCTGGTTTTGGCCAGGACGGGCCCTATGCCGGCCGCGCCGGTGTCGACCAGATTGCCCAAGGTATGGGCGGGTTGATGTCGATCACCGGGCTGCCCGGGCAAGGCCCGGTGCGGGTCGGCATTGCGATCAACGACACCTCGGCCGGTCTGCTGCTGTCTTACGGGATCGTGCTAGCCTTGCTCAATCGCGAGCGCACCGGCGAAGGCCAATGGGTGCACACCTCACTGCTCGAAGCTCAGATCTTCATGCTGGACTTCCAGGCGGCACGCTATCTGATCAAAGGCGAGGTCGCCGGACAGGAGGGCAATTTCCATCCGACCTCGCCCGGTACCGGCATGTTCCAGACTGCCGACGGCTATATCAATATCGCCGCGTCGGGGGACAATCTGTGGCGGCGGTTCTGCGAAGTGGCAGGGTCGAAGGACCTGGCCGAGAACCCCGATTTTGCCACGGTAGTTGCGCGCGCCAAGAACCGCCCGGCGCTCAACGCGCACCTCGCGGAGCTCATCCGGCAGCACCCCAACGCATTCTGGGTCGAGCGCCTCAACAAGGCCGGCGTCCCTTGCGGCCCAATCAATACGATCGACCAGACCTTTGCCGATCCCCAGGTTCAGCATCTCGGCATCGCCAAACCCGTTACCCATCCGAAGCTCGGACCACAAAAGGTGGTCGGCCAGCCGCTCCATCTGAGCGGCTATCCGCAACCGGACGAGCTGCGGCCAACTCCAGAGCAGGGCGAGCATACGGACGCGGTGTTGCGCGAGCTCGGCTACGATGATACGGGCATCGCTGAACTGCGACAGGCCGGGGTCGTCTAAGGAAGGGTCGGCACCCTCGCCCGCGACCCGGCGCCGGAAAGGGCGCCGCTATTCACAGGCTCTGCGCTTGTGGCGTGGGCCCCTCCGAGGGATGGCGGCGCTCGGCCATGAACTGATCAAACTCCGCCTTGTCCTTGGCGTGACGCAGACGGTTGAGGAACTCCTTAAATTCGCGCTGCTCCTCTTCGAGGCGCCGAAGCGTCTCAGCCCGGTACTCGTCGAAGGCCCAATTCCCGCTCGACGATCTGGAGCCGCCGTACCCCCTCCAGCCTTCGGCGACTGACTGCATCCGCTCCATCCGCCGCTGCATTCGCTCGAGCCGACGTTGCCAGCGGTTTACGCCGCCATGTCCCCAGCAAGCCATTCGCCTGGTCCCCATCCAAAATCCGAGAAACGCGAGGCCGAGCGGCCAAAGAAGAGCCGGATGATGCATGATCGACGGGCTCGATGTAAATGTATGTGACATTTACATTGGCCCGAACTTGCCGTTTGTCAAGTACGGGCCGCATTGGAGTTACATTCGACAGCTTGAGGCCGTAGCCGCTCAGGCCTGCGGGCTGGGCATCTGAACCCATATAATGGCCTTTGATTGCCTGACGACTGAGCGGAGTTAGGCCCTTCCGGCGATGGCAATATTCTTCACCAGCGATACCCATTTCGGGCATGGCGGCGCTTTGGGCCTCTATCGGAGGCCGTTCCCATCGGTAGCTGCGATGAGCGAGGCGATCGTCGAACGTTGGAACGAGACGGTCGGGCCGACCGACGAGGTATGGCACCTTGGCGATTTCGCGATCCGCCAGCGGGGGCCGGTGGTCGAGGAGCTCCTCGCCCGACTACACGGACGCAAGCACCTGCTGACCGGCAACAACGACCCTGCGACCACGATCGAGGCGAGCGGCTGGCAGAGCGTTCAGCCTTACGCGGAGATCTCCATAGATGGTTCCGCATTGGTGCTGTGCCATTACCCGTTTCGATCTTGGCATGGAATGGACAAGGGCTGGGTCAATCTGCACGGCCATAGTCACGGAAGGATGAAACCGCAGCCTCGGCAGTTCGATGTCGGGGTCGATGTCTGGGACTTTCGTCCTGTGACGCTACAGACGATTTTGGCCAGCAGGCGCCAGCGCCAGCCGGCAGCTCGTTGATTGAACTTGCCTGCCGCGAGACGACGGTCACCCTCTATCAAAATCAAAAGGGGCATCGAGCGGGGGCAACGATCCGGCCGGATAGCAACAGGC
>JBARIB010000339.1:0-10437 GCA_049799535.1 Allostellaceae bacterium
TGCACCCGATCTTCGGCAACGCGTCGTGACCGAGTTCCTCAAGCTTTCGCTGGTGACAATCGGAGTCCGGCTCCACTCGGCCGTCACTTAGCAGGACCGCATCCATTTCCATCAGATCCACGAAGATAGGACTACCCCCGGCACGACGAAGCCGGGGCAAACCGCTTCACGCAGGGGGACGGGCGGCAAAGCGAACAGACGGTCTGCGACGACCTCGAAGGCGCAGCCAAGCCTGCTGCTGCCGGCACCTGGTGGTCGCACCGGCAAACCCGCAACCGCGCCGGCCGAACCGGCAAGGCGGCGGAAGAAGGCCTGATTGCCGCTCCTCAAATGAAGCCACGGACAAGATCGAGAAAGGTATCGAGTCGGTCGTGGTGGACCCAGTGACCCGCGTTCTCGATCGTGACTACCTCCGCGTTGTGGAAGTGCCGTACCCGACCGTCCTTGGTTGGGTTGGAGGCCCAGCTCTCCTTGCCGTAGACCAGAAGCGTCGGGCAGGTGATCCGCTGCCATAGTTCTTCAATCTCGCCGGCGGTCATCTCATAAGGCGGCTCTGCCCGGACATAATTGTCGAACTTCCAGCTATAAGTCCCGTCTTCGTTCTGATTGACGCCGTGCTGGGTAAGGTGCCGCGCCTGCTCCGGCGAGAGATGCTGGTTTTCTTCCTGCATGCGCTTGAATGCGTCCTCGATCGAAGCGTAGCGGCGGGGCATGCGCCCGGAAAGAGCGCGCTGCTCGTCTATCCAAGCCTGCATCCGTTCGGCGATGCCGCGTTTGGATCGCTCGACGATCCGTCTCGGTGACGCGCCCAGCCCTTCGATCGCGACCAGCTTTCTGACGCGGTCGGGATAGATGCCGGCATAGCGCAGAGCGATCACACCTCCCAAGGAGTGCGCGATGATATTGACCGGGGCGAGTTCCTGCTGATGAACGAGCTGAGCCAGATCATAGACGTGACCGGCAATCGTGTAGCTGCCGTCGGGAGACCACTGACTGTCCCCATGGCCGCGCAGATCGGGAGCGAGGACGTGCCACTCGCCGCGCAAGGCGCCAGCGACCCAGTCCCAGTTGCGGCAGTGATCGCGGCCGCCATGGACCAGCAGCAGCGGCCGGGAACTCGGATTCCCCCAATCGACATAATGCAGACGAAGTCGTTGCGAGAAATAGATCCGCGACGTCGGTCCTGAGCTGTCGAGCGTCATCCAAGAGTTCCAGCGTTCTATTTTATTCGGAAGGAAGCTAGCGCTCGGAGCTTGGAACGCAAAGGCGTGTGTGACGGCACAGCTTTAGCTGTCAGAATTCCTACTGCAGGCCTCTAGAATGCTGAGACCCCCGCGCGCTCCAGGCGTCAAGCGGGGGTCATCTGTGCGAAGCCTATCTTCGCGCTCGGCACTCTGGACCGAGCTATATCTTGGACTTTGAACTTGGTTGCCGATGCCAAGTGGTCGGCAACTGCTTCTCTCCAGGTGGCGTCATGTCTGTGGCACACCCTCCGGCTAGTTGACGACATTGCAGATTTAAGAGCGGGCTCCGCGCGCCGTCAAGCGGAAATTTTCAGTGCGCGCGATGATTCTCGCCAGGTGCGCGGTCGTGGTCCGGGAAGCTGGCGAAGATTACTGGGGCAAGCGCACCTGCTGAGGAAGTCCATAGACTCAAAATTACCGCAATCTTTATGTGATAGCACTTTTCTAGTGCCGCTCAATATCCATCTAATCGAAATTGCCAGCAGCCGGGAACATTCCACGCCTGTATTTTGGCAACGCTTAGATGGAGAGAACAGATGCCGACGATGACCGATTTCACCGAAGAAAAGCAGCGGCTTTCCGATCAGCTCGCGAAAGTTGATGCAGAACGCTCCAAGCTGCAGGACCGGCTAAACGAGCTTGAGGTCACCGAGCGCGTGCTGTCGCGCTTCGGGAAGTCAAAAGGCGATAATTCAACGCGCGGGCGCGCTGCGAAAGCCCAGCCTGGGCGAGCCGAAGTCAACGGTCCCCGACCATCGGGCAAATCGCGGAAGGCTCCTCGTACCCAAGGCAAAGCGGTGCCGCTCGGTGAGGCAACATTTCAAGCCGTGAAGGCACATCCTCGAGGCGCCTCGGCGGAGGCCGTCAGAAGCTACATCACAAAGGAATTCGGCTTGCAGGTCAGACCAAACCACCTGGGAATGGCCCTGCAGCGTCATCGGCGCGCTGGGCGCCTGGAGGTCAGGGATTCCCTCTGGCACGCCGTCTAGTACCACGCCGGCGAGAGCCACGATAAGCAAGGTTTCCCCTGCATCGCGGAATCCGATCACGGCGCTTGAAAGCGGCGGAGCGGCCGTTTATGTTGTTGGCACTCTCTAGCGGAGAGTGCCAACCGCTAATTTGCCAGTGATACGGAGGGATCCCGTGAAATTTCGACCGTTGCAGGATCGTGTCCTGATCCGCCGCATCGAGCAGGAGGAAAAGACTGTCGGCGGCATTATCATCCCCGATACCGCCAAAGAAAAACCGATGGAAGGCGAAGTCATGGCCGTCGGGCCGGGTACCCGGGGCGATGACGGCAAGCTGCATCCACTCGATGTCAAAGTCGGGGATCGGGTGCTGTTCGGAAAGTGGTCGGGCACCGAGATCAAGATCGACAGCGAGGAGCTCGTTGTCATGAAGGAGAGCGACATCATGGGCGTCGTGGAAGAGGCCGCGGCGCGCAAGGCTGCATAAGAGGAGAAGATCATGGCAGCGAAAGAAGTCCGCTTTCATACCGATGCCCGCGAGCGCATGCTGCGTGGGGTCGATATTCTCGCCAGTGCAGTCCGGGTGACGTTGGGTCCCAAGGGCCGCAACGTCGTGCTCGATAAGTCCTTTGGCGCACCGCGCATCAGCAAGGATGGCGTGACTGTGGCCAAAGAGATCGAACTGGCCGACAAGTTCGAGAATATGGGCGCACAAATGGTGCGCGAGGTGGCCTCGAAGACGAGCGATCAGGCTGGCGACGGCACGACGACTGCGACCGTCCTCGCTCATGCCATCGTGCACGAGGGCGCCAGGGCCGTCGCGGCGGGGATGAACCCGATGGATCTGAAACGCGGCATCGACCGTGCGGTCGAGGCCATCGTGTCAGAAATCGAGAAACGCTCGAAGAAAGTGTCGACGAACGAAGAAATCGCCCAGGTCGGTACGGTCTCTGCGAACAATGATCGTGAAATCGGCCGCATGATCGCCGAAGCGATGCAGAAGGTCGGCAACGAAGGGGTGATCACGGTCGAAGAGGCGAAGTCGCTGGCGACCGAGCTCGACGTCGTCGAAGGCATGCAATTCGACCGCGGTTATGTCAGCCCGTATTTCGTGACCAACGCCGAAAAGATGGTCGCCGAACTCGAAGAGCCTTACATCCTCCTCCACGAGAAGAAACTATCAAGCCTTCAATCCTTGCTGCCATTGCTCGAATCGGTCGTCCAGTCCGGCAAGCCGCTCTTGATCGTTGCTGAAGACGTCGAGGGTGAGGCTCTCGCAACTCTCGTCGTCAACAAGCTGCGCGGCGGGCTGAAAGTGGCAGCGGTCAAGGCGCCGGGCTTTGGCGATCGACGCAAGGCAATGCTCGAGGACATGGCCATTCTGACCGGCGGCCAGGTGATCAGCGAAGACCTCGGCATCAAGCTCGAAAACGTCACGCTCGACATGCTGGGCAGGGCCAAGCGCGTGCGCGTCGAAAAAGAGAACACGACGATCATCGACGGGGCCGGCAAGAAGGACGACATCCAGGGCCGCATCGCGCAGATCAAGCAGCAGATCGAGGAAACGACCTCGGATTACGACCGCGAAAAGCTGCAGGAGCGGCTGGCCAAGCTGGCCGGCGGCGTCGCGATAATCCGCGTCGGCGGCGCGACCGAGGTGGAAGTGAAGGAAAGGAAAGACCGTGTCGACGACGCAACCCACGCGACGCGCGCCGCAGTCGAGGAAGGCATCGTTCCGGGCGGCGGTGTTGCCCTGCTCTACGCGGCTAAAGCGCTCGAAGGATTGACGCCGGAGAACAATGACCAGAAGGTCGGCATCGACATCGTCAAGCGCGCGCTGCAGTCGCCGGTCCGACAGGTCGTCGAAAACGCCGGTGCCGACGGGTCGATCGTCGTCGGCAAGCTGCTCGACCGCAACGACCCCAACTGGGGCTTCGACGCACAGTCGGGCGAGTATGTCGATATGCTGAAGGCCGGCATCATCGATCCGACCAAGGTCGTGCGGATGGCGCTCGAGAACGCCGCCTCCGTCGCCGGCCTGCTCGTCACGACCGAGGCGATGGTAGCCGAGAAGCCCGAGAAGAAGACCCCGCCGATGCCGCACGGTCACGGCGGGATGGACGGCATGGACGACTTCTAAAACCAGTTGCTTGTCGAGATCTTCCGCCGGCACCCATAGCGGTGCCGGCTTTTTTTCAGCGCATGCCGCTAAGCCGGGCCAGCTCGTCCCGCAGCGCGGTCCGTGTCTGCGGCTCGCATCGCCGCTCGCGTGGGATTGGAATCGGCATTTCATGCACGACTCGCCCTGGAGGCGCCGAAAGCAGCAGGATCCGATCGGCGAGCTCTACGGCTTCGCCGGCATCGTGCGTGACGAACAGCACCGTTGCCGGCCGTCTTGATCTGAGCCGCAGCAGCAGCGCGCGTAAATGGGCGGCTGCTGCCGTGTCCAGTGATATGAAGGGTTCGTCGAGAAGCAGCAGATCGGGCTCGATTGCGAAGGCACGGGCAAGTGCCGCACGCCGAGCCATGCCGCCGGAGAGCCTCTGTGGATAGAAGGCGGCGAATTCGGCAAGCCCGACTTCGGATAAAATCCCATTGACTATATCCGGATCGATACCGCGCGGGAGTACCAGCTCGATATTTTCGCGGACGGTGCGCCAGGGCAGCAGCCGCGGGCTCTGAAAGACATAGCCGACGCGCGGGGCTCCATTGCCATCGAACCCAACATTGCCCGAGAAGGAACGGTCGATCCCGGCGACGATGTTCAGCAGGGTAGATTTGCCGCAGCCGGATGGGCCAAACAGAACGCAAAATTCGTTCGGTTCAATGCGGGCCCGCAGTCCACGGATCGCGGTGACTGCCCCGTGACCGCCCTGAGCCGGATACCGCTTCTCGTCGATCTCTACCGTGATTCCGGTAGTCACCGGCGCCATCGCGTGACATGGCGCTCAAGCGGCAGTAGAGCCCACCACTCAATCGCCAGAACCACCGCGACAAACGCCAATGCATAGGCGATCAGCCGTCTGATATCGAATAACTGAAAGAAGATCTGGATTTCGTAGCCGATCCCGTCGGACCGCCCGAGGAGCTCGACGACAAGCACGATTTTCCAGATCAAGGCTAGACCGGACCGGGATGCGACGAGAAAGTAGGGTGATAGTTGCGGCACCATCACATGCCGCAAAGTGCGCCAGGTGCTGAGACGGAAGCCACGCGCCATTTCTGTAAGGTCGCGGTCAAGAGCGCGGGTGCCCTCGCGCAAAGTCACGATGACGGCAGGCAATTTGCTGAGCGCTACGGCGCTAATCGCTGCGGTCTCGGTCAGCCCCAGCCAGATGTACAAAAGCACGGCAATAACCAGGGCCGGGAGGTTGAGAAAGAGAAGGACCCAGCTATCGAGCAATGTATCGAGCGGCCGAAAGAGTCCCATCGCGATGCCGATGGCGCTTCCTGCCACCATCGCCGCTGCGAAGGCAATCGCGACTCGCGCCAGGGTGATTCCAAGGTGATGCAGGAGTTCGCCGTGGACGACCTCTTCGGCCAGCGTCGCCAACACCGCCGCGGCTCCCGGGAAAAGGCGGCTCTGCACCAGTCGCGCCGCCAATTCCCAAATTGCTAGAAACAGCAGCAGCGAGGCCGCACGAGTTGCAAGCGCCGCCGAGAACCGCGGCATCTCTTTTGCTTCAGAAATTCACGCCGGCAAGAAATGTCCCCGGTGCGAGGTCCCGGCTCGGACCGACTAGGGCGTCGCCGCCGATCTCGGCGAGAAGCCGAAAAAGCCGTGCCGCTGAAGCGGTATCGTCGGCGGACCAACTCCGCGGAATACCTCGCCGATAAGTATCGCGAAGCTTGGCGAGCTCGGGCGCATCCTGAGCTCCGGTGAGCGGTTTGATGCGCTCCCACTCGGCATCGGAGGCTTTCAGGATGACCTTCGCTTCTCGGCTCGCAGCGAGAAACCCATTTAAGGCCGCGCGGTTGCCCGCAGCCCACCGGGCGGGAAAAACATAACCGGTGAGCGGCAAGTCTCTGGGGATCCCGAGCCCTTCGAGCGCGTCACTGATATCCAAGACCCTCCGCATGCCGTGCGCCTCGAGCTTGGCGGCGAAAGGCCAGTAAGTCAGCACCGCATCGAGCCGATTCGCCTCCAGCTCCTCGCTTAACAACGGCGGTGCCGCAAAACTCTTGTCGGCTTGTGCATTGAGATCTAGGCCAAAACGCGAGCGCGCAAACAGCTGCAGGATTAGCCAGCTTTTGTCGAGGGAGCTGCCGGCAATGCCGAGTCGATGCCCGACAAGGTCGGGAATTCCGCGTATTGGCGATGCAGTCGGCACGACTAGTGAGCCTACTGCGGTCGAGAAGGGCACGAAGGTCAGATCACTGTCCGCCGCCCTTTGCCGCGAAACCCACAGCCAGTCCGATACGATCAGGTCGACGCGTCCTGCTTGCAATGCGAGCTGTGCTGCCGGTCCGCCGGCGAGTTCCACGGTCTCGACGCGGATACCGTTCTTGCGGTCCAGACCGTGCTGCGCAATGACGTCGAGCTCCCAGCCCAATGTCCCGTAGCGCAGCGCGCCGACGCGGATCGTGGGGTCGGCGCGAGCCGTCCCGCCGAGCAAGGCGAAAACGGCGACAAACAGACAGAGGAAGCGGGACAGGTTTCTCAATAAACGACGACGCTGCGGATCGACTCGCCCCTATGCATGAGGTCGAAGCCCTTGTTGATCTCGTTCAGCGACAATTTGTGAGTAATCAGATCGTCGATATTGATTTTCCCTTCCATGTACCAGTCGACGATCTTCGGCACGTCGGTGCGCCCTCTCGCGCCGCCGAAAGCAGTGCCTTTCCACACGCGTCCGGTGACCAGTTGAAACGGTCTGGTAGCGATTTCCTGGCCGGCGCCGGCAACACCGATTATGACGCCGACGCCCCAGCCGCGGTGACAGCATTCGAGCGCCTGGCGCATGACATTGACATTGCCGATGCACTCGAAGCTGTAATCCGCCCCGCCCTTCGTAAGGTTTACCAGATAGGGGACGAGATCGCCCTCGACCTCCCTGGGGTTGACGAAATGGGTCATCCCGAACTTCTCGGCAAGCTCCCGCTTATTGGGGTTGAGATCGACCCCGACGATCATATTGGCGCCCGCCATCCGGCAACCTTGGATGACGTTAAGCCCGATACCGCCAAGGCCAAAGATGACGACATTGGCGCCGGGCTCAACTTTCGCCGTATTGATCACTGCGCCGATCCCCGTGGTCACGCCGCAACCGATGTAGCAGACCTTGTCGAAGGGAGCGTCCTCGCGGATCTTTGCGACCGCGATCTCGGGCAAGACCGTGAAGTTCGAAAAGGTCGAGGTACCCATGTAGTGATGGATCTTGCTGCCCCCGAGGGAGAACCGGCTGGTGCCATCGGGCATCACCCCTTGACCTTGCGTCGCGCGGATCGCGACGCAGAGATTGGTCTTCCGGGACAGGCAGTATTCGCACTGGCGGCATTCCGGGGTGTAGAGCGGGATCACGTGATCGCCTTTTTTGACACTCGCGACCCCGCGCCCCACATCGACCACGATGCCCGCACCCTCATGACCGAGGATCGCCGGAAATAGTCCTTCCGGATCGGCTCCCGAACGAGTGAACTCGTCGGTATGGCAGATGCCGGTCGCCTTGATTTCGACGAGAACCTCTCCATCCTTAGGCCCGTCGAGCTCTACGGTCTCGATCTTGAGCGGCTCACCGGCTTTGTAGGCGACTGCAGCGCGAGTCTCCACGACCGCCTCCTTAGGTTCGAGTGAAAGGCAAGGATCTTGGTTGGCTATGGTTATCGCACTCGAACCGCGCTAACCACAAGAGCCCGCCGCCGCGGATCTACTTCTTTGCGACAGAAACCTTGTTTGCGCAGGCGGCGTGATGAGAAGAGAGGAAGACCCCGCTTTACACCTTGCCGGAGGAAGAATGCGGCTCCCGATCTCATACCTCGCCCTGGGTGTTCTGCTATCACTCGCCGCGTTGCGCGCCGCCACCGCGGCTGACGTCGAGGCCGGCAAAGCGGAGTTCAAGAAATGCGCTCTGTGCCATACCACAGAGGCTGGAAAGAACAAGATCGGGCCGAGCCTTTTCGGGGTCGTCGGTCGCAAATCTGCGAGCCTCGACAATTACAATTACTCCGAGGCCATGAAGAAATTCGACCATACTTGGGACGCGCAGACGCTCGATACTTATTTGGCCGACCCGCGGGCGATAGTACCGGGGACGAAAATGATCTTTCCCGGAATAAAGGACGAAAAGGAGCGGCAGGACGTCATCGCCTATCTCGAAACGCTGAAGTGAATACCCGCCGGCGCAAGCGGCCCAGGGCGTTCATCGCGCTTCCGTCCAGCTTTCGGAAAACGCCAACGCGCAGGTGCTGAACGGTCGCCCTTCGCGCTCTCTGGCCCAAGGCCGGCCTGCCGCTTCGACACCGTTGCGCGTCAGGCGTGCGCCGAGGGCGGGGATCAGCAGAGTGCACACCCCGTAAGGCCGTCCGGGTTCGGCATTGGGCTGTGTGTGGATCAGTAAAGGCTCGCCGATCTGATACCAGGTGAGGGCGATCTCCTCATCGCGCGCTACCAGCCGCTCGGTCCAGAAATAGCGCGGGTCGCCCGACTTGGTGAACTGGGCGTCGATGACCGGGATCGCCGTGTCCGCGGTCTCGGGATTGAGCATGCCCTGCACAGTCGACTGGAGCCAACGCGCCATCGCGATGTTGTCGGCATAAATGCGCCAGCGATTTCCGGTCAGCTCGCTGTTGAGATACAGCACGTGTCCCGGGCCGGCCGGGGAAATGATGATGCGCCAGAAGCTCGCGTTGGTGCTAAAGGGATCCCCGTCCTTCGTGCTGAGGCGGATGAACGGGTTTTCGCCGGTCAGGATCACTTGGTTTGGGTCAGCGGGCATCGGATGGCTCCCTCTAAACAGCGGAGCCAAAGTAACTTCAACGCACGGTTCTCGAAAGGACGACCTCATGACGAAGATCATCCTTGTTCGCCATGGCCATGTCGAAGGCATCTCACCCGAGCGTTTCCGCGGCCGCAACGATCTCGAGTTGACCCCGGAGGGACGGCGGCAAGCCGAGGCGACGGCGGGCCGGATCCATGAGACCTGGATAGTCAAGGCCGTCTACACCAGCCCGCTGAGCCGATCGCGGGCGACCGGGGAGGCGATCGGCCAGCCATTTGGACTTTCGCCCGGGCCCCTCCAGGGGTTGATCGATATCGACTATGGCGAATGGCAGGGGTTGACGCCCGATGAGGTCAGAAGCCGATGGCCCGCTCCGCTCGAAGCTTGGTATCGGACGCCGCACTGGGCAGCGATCCCGGGCGGTGAGACCCTGCAGGTGGTGCTCGCGCGGACTGTGGCAGCCCTCCGCGAGGTTATCGACCGGCATCCGGACGATACGGTCGTGCTGGTCGGACACGACAGCGTCAACCGCGTGATCTTGTTGCACGCACTCGAACTGCCGCTCTCCCGATACTGGCGGCTCCGCCAAGACCCTTGCGCCATCAACGAGATCAATTTTTCCGAGGGCGGTTCGGTGGTTGCGATGGTCAACGAGCGCCATCACCTAAGCTCCCTGGGGGAGGGTGCTTAATCCCTAACCTCCATTCATCTTCGGTTGGGAGTTTTTCGCTGGGCGTTGGCGTCAACCGACAGCGGTGTAAAAGATCCGCATATAATTGCCGCCTGCAATCTTGCCGGCCTCTTCGGGTGTGAAGCCGCCGCGCAGCATCGCCGCGACGAGCTGCACCCATTGCGTATAGTCTTGCAGAGTGCCGGGATTGACTTGCTGGTCGGTGCCGATGCTGACGTGATCGACGCCGACGACATCGACCATCTCCTTCACCCCTTCAGCATACCTATCCAAGCTCGGGAAGAAGTGCCAGATGCCGATCGAACCGCCGG
This sequence comes from Allostellaceae bacterium, assembly GCA_049799535.1. GTDB lineage: Bacteria > Pseudomonadota > Alphaproteobacteria > ATCC43930 > CGMCC-115725 > AP-15. Next base: position 10,153 of record JBARIB010000339.1, read on the forward strand.
TTTCCGCAATCGCTCGCGCGTGATCCCGGCTGATCTGCCGCCCTTTCAGCGCCGTCGGGCCCATCGCTCTCGATTCGGCAAGAGCGGTGTGCGAGAGCAGCAAGGGTTTCGTCGCAACCTTGGTTGCCTGCTTGACTGTCGCCTCGGTCGCGTGTGCGACGTCGCATACGAATCCGAGCCGGTGACATTCCCGGATGACTTCGGCGCCAAACGGGGTGAGCCCATTGTGCGTCACGGCGCCGGTCTGAAAATCGCCAATTTCGTTGGGCGTGTAATGTACGAGCT
>JBARIB010000340.1:0-7786 GCA_049799535.1 Allostellaceae bacterium
ACTTCTTCGTAGGTGAGGCGCGCGGCCGAGCGCATGACACCGCGCTCGAAACGATGCCGCCGTTTGCGGCCCGCCGAGTCGATCCACAGATGGACCGCGAGGCAGGCGCGATCGACATTCGGCTTGAGAGAGCAGAGCTCGTTCGACAGCGCCTCGGGCAGCATCGGGATGACGCGGTCCGGAAAATAGACCGAGTTGCCGCGGCGCTCGGCCTCAGCGTCGACGGCGCTGCCTGGGCGCACGTACCAGGCGACATCGGCGATCGCAACGATGATGCGCCAGCCGTCGGGATTTTTCGGGTCGCTGTCGGATCCGGCCCACACTGCGTCGTCAAAGTCGCGCGCATCGCTGCCGTCGATCGTGACCAGCGCGATGTCGCGCAGATCGGCCCGCCCTGCCGGGCTCACCGGCAGCGCCGCTCCGGCCTCGGCAATCGCCGCCGCGGAAAACTCGGTCGGGATATCGTGGGCCGCGATCGCAAGCAGGCTTATCGCTCCCGGGTCCGATGCGGGGCCGAGCTTTTCGACGATGCGGACGCGCGGCGCCCCAAGCCTCGCAGTCGCGAGCTTTTCGGCAACGACCAATTCCCCATCGGAAGCGCCGGCCAAATCGTGCGCTGCGATGCGATATTCTTTACGGTCTCGGCGATCCACCGGAAGCAGCCTGTCGCCCTGACCCGTGTTCCGGAAGATCCCGACGACGCGCTCTCCGGCGGGCCCGAGCATGCGGATGATCCGGGCCTCAATCTCGCCTGTTTCGAGCGGGACCAGCTGCGCCGCGGCCTGCTCGCCGATAGCCAAGGTATGAGAGGCGGTCTCCGCGATCCGCAATGTCGGTGCCGGACCCGGCCCTGGCCACGAGATGGGAGTTGCGAGCGCTATACCGTCCTCATCGCTGCCGACCCGCTCGATGACAGTGATTTCCGGCAGGGAGGCGGCAACAGAGCGGCGGTTAGCGCCGCGGCCGATCGCCCCGGAACGCTCGATATCGCGAAGCATGCCGCGCAGCCCCGCGCGATTGCCCGTGCCGACGCCAAAGGCGCGAGCAATCTCGCGCTGGCCGACAGGGACCGGGCTGTCGCGGATAAAGGCGAGCAGTTCGGCCCTGGACGGCAATTCAGAGCCTTTTACGCGGGATCTCACTTACGGGCTGAGCGCAGCAATACTGTGGAGGGCGAAAGCAACTAGCTGAGTGTCACGCTTGTTCAGACTCCGCACCGGAGCGGGTCCGCGGTTTTTTGGCCGAGGGTGTGGGATCGGCCGTTTTCGCGGTTCTGGCCTTTTTCGCGGCCTTCGTTCTTTTGGCAGCGCCGGAGGTGGCGCGATCCCGCGCTGCGGCTGTCTTGGGCACCTTGCGTTGTCGACCCTTGGCCTTCTTGCTTTGCGCGGCGAGGAGCGGCAGCGCCTCGTCCAGAGTGAACGTCTCCGGATTGGAGTTGCGCGGCAGCGACGCGATGACGCCGTCGTGGCTCACATAAGGCCCGTAACGACCGCGATAGAGCCCTACCGTACCGCCACCGGGGTGAGGGCCCAGCTCGCGCACCAGCGTCGGACCACGGCGGGTGTTCGGCCCCGACTCGGCGAATAGCACAACCGCGCGGTTCACACCAATTGTCAGCACGTCATCATCAGCGCCGAGCGATTTGAAGGTGTTCCCGTGCTTGATGTAGGCGCCGAAGCGGCCGATGCCGGCGGTGATAATTTCACCCGTTTCGGGATGCCGACCGAGCTCGCGCGGCAATGCCAGCAGCCGCAATGCCGTTTCCAGATCGACCTCGGCGGGCCTCAGCGAGCGGGGTAAGGCGACCCGCTTGGGTTTGAAATCGCCATTGGCTTCCCCGAGCTGCACATAGTAGCCATAGGGCCCTTTCTTTAGGGAGACAGGCAACCCGGTGCCGGGATCGGTCCCGAGCGCGGTCTCGGCTGGGCTGCTTTCGGCCTCGCTCTCCACCACCAGCGGCCGGGTGTAGCGGCAATTGGGGTAATTGGAGCAGCCGATAAAGGCGCCGAACTTGCCGAGCTTGAGGCTGAGCCTGCCGGCACCGCAGCCCGGGCAGAGCCGAGGGTCGCGGCCGGAGCCGTCCTCCGGGAAGAAATGCCGCCCCAGCTCTTCGTCGAGGGCAGTCAATACTTGACTGATCGTCAGTCCCTTGGTTCCGTCGATCGAAGCCGAAAAATCCCGCCAGAAGTTGCGCAGCACCTCCTTCCAGTCGATCCGTCCGCCGGAAATGTCGTCGAGCTGGTTTTCGAGATCGGCGGTGAAATTGTACTCGACGTAGCGCTCGAAAAAGCTCGTCAGAAACGCGGTGACGAGCCGTCCGCGGTCTTCGGGGAAGAACCGCCGTTTCTCGAGCCGCACATAAGCACGATCCTGCAATACCTGCAGAATCGAGGCGTAAGTCGAGGGGCGGCCGATGCCGAGCTCTTCGAGCCTTTTGACAAGGCTCGCCTCGGTGTAACGCGGCGGCGGCTGCGTGAAATGCTGGTTCGGCGTAACCTCGCCGCGCGCGAGCCGCTCGGCTCTTCGCATCGCCGGCAGCCGGGTGCCTTCGCCCTCCTCATCCGCCGTGGTGTCGTCGCGATCCTCCTGGTAGAGCACGAGAAAACCGTCGAAGACGATGACGGAGCCGTTCGCCCGCAGGCGGATCCGGCCACTGGCATCGGCGATATCGACGGCCACCTGCTCGATGAGTGCGGATGCCATCTGGCTCGCCACGGTTCTTTTCCAGATCAGCTCGTAAAGGCGGAGTTGGTCGCGGTCGAGATGAGCGGCGACATCTGAAGGCTTCTTGCCGAGATCCGTCGGACGGATCGCCTCGTGCGCCTCCTGAGCATTCTTGGCGGGAGTGCGGTAAACCCGCGGCGCGTCCGGCAAGTAGCGGGAGCCGAATTGGCTGTCGATCAAGTGCCGGGCTGAAGCGATCGCCTCCACCGAAATCGCGACACCATCGGTGCGCATATAGGTAATCAGCCCCACCGTCTCGCCGGCGAGGTCGAGGCCCTCATATAATCGCTGCGCGACCTGCATCGTGCGGTTAGCCGATAGCCCGAGCTTACGCGACCCCTCCTGCTGCAATGTCGAGGTCGTAAACGGCGGGAAAGGGTTGCGGCGAACCTGCCGGCTTTCGATCTCCGCGACGGCGAAACCTGTCGATCTCAGGATCGCCTCGGCCGCTGCGCGCGCCTTGGCCTCGGTATCGAGATCGAAGCGGTCGAGACGTTTGCCGTCCAGGTGGGTCAAGCGCGCGGTAAAAGTCTGACCGGCCTCGGTCTTGAACTCGACCTCGATCGTCCAGTATTCGCGCGGCTTGAAGGCCTCGATCTCGGCTTCCCGTTCGCAGATCAGACGAAGCGCGACTGACTGCACGCGGCCGGCCGAGCGGCTGCCCGGAAGCTTGCGCCACAGCACCGGCGACAATGTGAAGCCAACGAGATAATCGAGCGCACGCCTGGCGAGATAAGCCTCGACGAGCTCGTGATCGATCTCGCGCGGCCGATTGAACGCGTCCAAGACCGCGTTCCTGGTCACTTCGTTAAAGACGACTCGTTTGACCTCGAGGTGCTTCAACGCACGGCGCGCATTCAGCACTTCGCGCACATGCCAAGAAATCGCTTCGCCTTCGCGATCGGGGTCGGTCGCCAGGAAGAGTCGGTCGGCGTTGCGCGCTGCCTCCACAATAGTCTTGATGTGTTTTTCGGATTTGCCGTCGACCTCCCACGACATCGCAAAATCCGCATCCGGCAAAACCGACCCGTCTTTGGCGGGCAGGTCCCGGACATGGCCATAGCTAGCGACGACTTTGTAATCGCTGCCCAAATACTTGTTGATGGTCTTCGCCTTTGCCGGCGACTCGACGACGACGACTTTCATGGACCCGTTCGTTGGGGTGGCGCGACGACGCAGAAGTTTTAACGCAAGGCGACGAGGTTGCCCGGGTGCCGCTCGACCCTACCGGCCAATTCGAGCTCCAGGAGAAGCGTCGCTATCGCGGCGGCTGACAAGTGGCATTGGCGCACCAGTTCGTCAACGGCCACCGGAGTGGGCCCTAACTTTTCCAGGATGAGCTCGAGCGCTGCGTCATCCTCCAGCGGGATGTTCGCTTGCGCCGCCGGCGGCCAGTCAATCGCGGCCGGAGCCGCGCGAAGCGGGCGCGGCGCCGTTGCGCCATCCAATTGCGGGCGAAGCTGCGACAGCACGTCTTCGGCGTTCTCGGTCAGAATCGCGCCGTGCCGCAGCAGATCGTTGCAGCCGCGGCAGCGCGGATCGAGCGGCGAGCCGGGCACAGCAAAAACCTCGCGCCCTTGTTCCAGCGCGAAGCGTGCAGTGATCAGCGAGCCCGACCGTGCCGCAGCCTCGACCACGACGACCCCCAGAGCCATCCCTGAGATGATCCGGTTACGGCGAGGGAAATGCCTTGCCTGCGGCTCGGTTCCGAGCGGCAGCTCGGCGAGGACCGCGCCCTGGTGTCTCAGCGCATCGTAAAGCCCGCGGTTTTCTTCGGGATAAACAACATCGGCGCCGCCCGCGACCACTGCGGCGCTGCCCGTCTCGATCGCGCCGAGATGCGCGGCGGCGTCGATCCCGCGGGCCAAGCCTGAAACAACGACGATTCCGGCTTGGCCCAGCGCTGCCGCTAGTTCGCGGGTGAAGCGGCGGCCATTGGCCGAGGCGTTGCGCGCGCCGACGATCGCTACCGTCGGCCGGTTCAGCAGTTCAAACGCCCCGAATACGGTCAAGACCGGTGGCGCATCATCGAGCCCCGCTAGGCCGCTCGGATAGGCAGGTTCACCCCAGCAGACGAGCCGGCCGCCCATTCGGTGAAGGGCGGTGACTTCAGCCTCGGCCGCGGCCCGGGGAGTAGGTGTGATGCTTGTCGAACGCTCGCTGCGCCGGCCGAGCTGCGGCACCATTTCGAGCGCGGCGCGAGCGGAGCCGAAGCGGCGCAGCAGGGCGTAAAAACTGACCGGGCCGATGCTGTCGGTGCGGCACAACCGCAGCCAGTCGAGGCGCTCCTGCGGGTCCAGTTCGCGTAAAGCCAGGGCCGACCTCAGCTCTTCCCAAAGGAGATCCGGCTCTCCGTGCCCGCCAGCAGGCGGCGAATATTGGCATGGTGGCGGAGGATGATTAACAAGGCCATACCGCCGATCAGCAGAGCTGTGAGCCGATCCGTCACGAGGGCCGCGAGCCCGGCGCCACCAACCGCGGCGACTAGCGCGGCAAGCGAAGAATAATGGAACAGCAAAGCAGTCGCGAGCCACAGCAGGGCGGCCCCGAGAGCTACCGGCCAGGCCAGCGGGATCAACACGCCGAGTGCGGTGGCGACCCCTTTTCCACCGCGAAAGCCGAGCCAGATCGGAAACATATGGCCGAGGACTGCGCAGCCGGCCGCGCTCGGCCCGGCGACAGTGCCCCAGTGTTGCGCAATCACCACCGCCGCCGCGCCTTTGGCGAGGTCGAGCAGCAATGTGAGAGCGGCAAGGCTCTTATTGCCCGCGCGCAAGACATTGGTCGCGCCGATATTGCCCGAGCCGATCCGCCGAATATCGCCATGACCGGCGAGCCGGGTCAGCAGCAGGCCGAATGGGATCGAGCCGAGGAAATAGCCGAGCAACCCAGCGGCGAGCAGGATGGTCACGTGAGCCCTTAGTCTGCCGCTCGAAAGATCGTACGGCCGTCGACGATTGTGCGCCGAACCCGCCCCTTCACCGGGCGTCCGTCGAACGGCGCATTCTTCGATTTCGACCGGAAATCGTCGGTCGAGATGCACCAAGAGAGGTCCGGATCGAAGAGCACTAGGTCAGCGGGCGCGCCGGGGGCCAGCCGCCCGACCGGGAGGCGCAAGATACGCGCCGGATTGGATGTCAAGCGCTGGACCACATCGAGGAGTTCGAGGTGCCCATTATGGTAAAGCTCGAGCGAAAGCGGCAACAATGTCTCGAGCCCGACGATGCCATAGGCCGCCGAACTAAACGGCAGGCGCTTCGAGTCTTGGTCCCACGGGGCATGGTCGCTGGCGATCGCGTCGAGCGTGCCGTCGCGCAAGCCTTCAACCACCGCCCGGCGATCCCGTTCGCAGCGCAACGGCGGCGACAATTTCGCGAAGGTACGGTAGTCGCCGATGGCGGTCTCGTTCAGCACGAAGTAGGGCGGCGCGGTATCGCATGTCACCGGAAGGCCTTGCGCCTTGGCTCGCCGAACCGCCTCGATCCCGGCCGCGGTCGAAAGATGAGCGACGTGGTAGCGAGCGCCGGTAATTTCTACGAGCCGGAGATCCCGCTCGATCATGATCACTTCCGCTGCCGGCGTGATCCCCGGCAGGCCCAGCCGCGTCGCGGTCTCGCCTTCGCTGACTTCGCCGGCGGCGGCGAGGCTGGGTTCTTCCGGGTGCTGCAACACCAAAAGGTCGAATGTGCGCGCATAAGCGAGAACCCGGCGCATGACCAGCGCGTCCGCCACGGCCCGCGCGCCGTCGGTGAAGCCGAGCGCTCCGTTCGCAGAAAGAAGCCCCATCTCCGACAGGTCGCGCCCGCGTAGCGCCTTAGTCGCCGCCGCGTAGGTGTGAATCTTGGCGAGCTTGACCTCACGCGCGCGGCGGGCGAGGAACTCGACGACTGATACGTCGTCGACCGGCGGTTCGGTGTTCGGCAGCGCCACCATCGTCGTGACCCCACCCGCAGCGGCGGCTTGCCCAGCGGTCTCGATCGACTCCATGTGCTCGGCGCCTGGCTCGCGGAGCTGCACGCGCATATCGACCAGCCCCGGCGCGAGGCACAGCCCATCCGCCTGCACCGTCTCGGCGTCCCACCCGGCCGATGCGAGATCACCGCCGAGGGCCGCGATCCGGTCGCCTTCCACCAGCAGATCGCCTCGGCCGTCGAGCCCACTCTCGGGATCGAGCAGCCGCGCGCCTCGGAATAACAGACGTTTCACGCCCCCTCGCTAACCCTGCTCGCGGCCGGGGAAGGGAGGGGTGGCGGGCGGTTGCCGAGATCGCGGGTCAGGATCTCGAGACAGGCCATACGGACTGCCACCCCCATTTCGACCTGCTGACGGATTAAGCTGCGGTCGATGTCATCGGCGACTTCGCTACCGATCTCGACGCCGCGGTTCATCGGGCCCGGATGCATAATCAAAGCATCGGGCTTTGCCGCCCGCAATTTGTCGTAGTCGAGGCCAAAGAAGTGAAAATATTCGCGCGTCGACGGCACGAAAGCACCATGCATGCGCTCGCTCTGCAGCCGCAGCATCATGATGATGTCGACCCCGGCAAGGCCTTCGGCCATATCGTGGAACACCTCGACCCCGAGCCGCTCGATCTCGGCCGGCAACAGAGTGCGCGGCGCGACGACCCGCACGCGCGCGCCCATTATGTTCAACAGTGCAATATTCGAGCGGGCGACGCGGCTGTGCAGCACATCGCCGCAGATCGCGACGACGAGCCCACCGAGTCGACCCTTGCGGCGCCGAATCGTCAACGCGTCGAGCAATGCCTGCGTCGGGTGCTCGTGGCTGCCGTCGCCGGCATTGATGACGGCGCAATCGAGCTTCTCCGAGAGCAACTGCACTGCTCCGGATTCGGGGTGACGCACGATCAGAACATCGGGATGCATCGCGTTCAAGGTCATCGCCGTGTCGATCAGGGTCTCGCCCTTATGCATCGAGCTGACGGCGACCGACATATTGATCACATCGCCGCCGAGCCGCTTCCCGGCAACCTCGAACGAGGTCCGCGTTCGCGTCGAGTTCTCGAAGAAGCAGTTGATGATCGTGCGCCCGCGCAACAGGC
>JBARIB010000341.1:0-3879 GCA_049799535.1 Allostellaceae bacterium
AGGCAAACCTAGGTACCGCGCTGACGGCGCTCGGCCGTCGCGAAAAGGAAACTGTGCGACTAGAAGAAGCGGTGGCTGCCTTTCGAGCCGCCCTGGAGGAATACAGCCGCGAGCGCACACCGTCTGAGTGGGCCACGACCCAAACTAATCTCGCTGCCGCGCTCGCGGTATTGGGTGAGCGGGAGAGGGGCACCGAGCATCTGGCGGAAGCGGTGGCGGCTTATCGGGCGGTCGTCAACGCAGACCATCTGTTTCTTCCGCTCGACTGGGGGGCGATCCACGCCGATTTGGCGGCGGCGCTACGGATCCTTGGGGAGCGGGAGGACAAGACCGCTAGGCTGGAGGAAGCGGTTGTCGAGTACCGCGAAGCCCTACGGGAGTACCCTCGCGAGCGGTCACCGCTTCGTTGGGCTATGACCGAAAGCGGCCTCGGCACCGTGCTCCGCATCATCGGAGAACGGGATGGCGGGACAGGGCGGTTCGAGGAAGCCGTCGCCGCCTACCGGGCCGCCTTGCAGGAGCATACCCGGGAACAGGCACCGATCGAATGGGCAGCAAACCAGAATAACCTTGGCCTCACCCTGTGGAGGCTTGGTGAGCGGGAAGGCGGGACAGCGCGCTTGCAGGAAGCGGTGGCTGCCTATCAAGCGGCCTTGCAGGAACGGTCCCGCGACCGCGTCCCGGTTCAGTGGGCGATGACGGAAAACGGTCTTGGTTTCGCACTTGCGAGCCTCGGCGAACGGGAAGGTGGGACGGCGCGGTTGGAGGAGGCGATCGCAGCGTACAACTCGGCCCTTCAGATCTTCATATCGGCAGGCATTGATCGGTATGCGGAGGTCTGCCGCAATGGTCGGGACCGAGCGGCGGTGCTGCTGAACGAAAGACGTGGATAAATTTCATCAATTTATTCATAAAAGAAAGTAAGAAATGGGTAATTCGGCATCATCAGGTCAAACGCTGTGGCGTATCGCCAGATTTGATCTGAGTAGGCTACAGCAGACACGCGCGTATGACGCGCTTATGCGCCTGCCGATGCTCGCGTGGTCACTAGGCATCGCATGGGTCACCGTGGGCCGCCTCGTAAATTACGAGCGCGGAGCCGATCCGATGCTACCGGACACGATTTACGCGATCAACATCGCGGCGCAGCTCGCGATGATAGCCTTTCTCGTTACGACCGCAGCGACGGTCCTGGCGCGGGCGCGGCCGACAGGACGAGCTCGCGGGCTCGAGCCGCGTCTTTCCGCCTTGCTCGGAACATTTCTGATCCCTGCGGTCGCCCTATTTCCTCGCCTCGAACTCTCTCTCGCCGCAGGCGTCGCCTCGATGCTGCTGATCCTTTGCGGCACCGTATTGGCAACTATTGTTCTTGCCCGACTTGGCCGCTCGTTCAGCGTTATGGCTGAGGCGCGGGAGCTCGTAACCTCCGGCGTTTATCGCTATGTACGCCATCCGCTCTACCTTGCTGAAGAGATCGCCACGATCGGCAGCATCCTGCAGTATCTGTCCGGTTGGACGGCGGCCATGTTAGCGGTGCAGATCGCCTTTCAGCTGCGGCGAATGCATAACGAGGAGGTCGTGCTGATGGAGATTTTTCCGGAATATGCAGCCTACAAACAGACTACTGCACGGATTATTCCGGGAATTTATTGAACGCTGGCTGTAACGCGTCTGTGCTCGCAGCGCCGCAGAAGGAGGAGTGCTTATGAAAAAGTTTTGTGGTCTCATGGTTCTGCCGTTTTTGGCTGGCGCCGCATTTGCGGCGCAGCCGGTCTCGCTAAACGATGCCCAGATGGACTCAGTGACTGCCGGGGTGGCAACCGAGACCTCCGGCGGCTTGACTCTCTCACCCGCAATTGGCGTATCGGGGTTGGGGCCGAAGGTCTTCCTTTTTTCTCTGACCGAAACTGACATCACTAATACGAGCACCGTCATGGTCAATGTCGACCCGGTGGCCTGCAATACCTGCTTCTTGAACATAACGAACGAGGCTTTGACTGTGCAGGCGCAGTTCGGCCCGACTGCGGGTACCAACAGCTTCGTCTTCCGAAGTAACGGTCCCTGAGTGGAGGAGCGGAAGGGACGGCCGTTCTGACTCTAAAGTAATTCGCGCAGCTCACCGATCCAAGGCTCGTAGCGGCGCCAACGCTCGAGTGAGCTGCTAAAGACCGGTTGGCGTGCCTGCCAAACACTTGCGGTGTTTACCCGGCGTCGATTGCCTTCAGGCTCCAGGCAGGCATCGTGCCAGCCGAGGCCGCAGAAGGCTATCAACCGCCTGGTGATGGCTTGAGGATCCGCGATCAGACCCTCGTAATCCACCTCAAGAAAACGATCGGCGGGCAGCACAGTACGCCAATGCTTCATCATCCGAGCGTATTGTCGATAAGCAAAGGCGAGATCGGCTTTGTTCGCGACGAACGGCATCTCCGTCTGGAAATGGGTGAAGTACATCGACAGGCAAGTGTCAACGGGATGTCGGCGGCAATGAATAATCCGTGCCCTGGGAAGCAACAAGTGTATCAATCCCAGCTGTTGAAAGTTAAAAGTTTGCTTATCGGTCACTCGCAACGCAGACGGCCCAATCCGCCGCAATAACGCTATATATTCTGCAGCCAGTCGGCGCCCCGATTCCGGGTTGAGGGACGTCGCTTCCGCAACCCCGCGTGAGCTGGCACGATTAGGCCAGAAAAAGAGCTCCTCCCCGGCGGCGATGTCAGGATGGCGCGAGACGATTTGCTCGACCAAGGTCGTCCCCGAACGCGGCATGCCGACAATCAGCAGCGGTGTCTCGTCTGCCAACCCGAAGGCCAGGTTGCTTGCAAAAAAATCAGAGGTAAAACGCGCGAATAGCCGATCGATATGGGCGCTCAGCGCCATCCTGCCGAACTTCACATTCTTCCCCCTAATATTGTTGGCCTTATCAAAATGCCGCATTGCGTCCCGGTATTCCCCCAAGTCGTCGAGCAGTTTGCCGATCGCGAAATGCAAATACACCCGGTGAGCGTCCTGAACGGATGGGTGCCGCAGCGTGGAAAGCATCCTCGCGAGCCGTGGGCGATCCGCTTCGGTGCACTTCCTGACCCGGACGGCGGTCAAATGCGCCGGAACCTGCAAGGGGTTGAGGTTGAGCGCGTGGTCGCACGCATCGATTGCTTCGTCGAACCGCCCCTGCGTGGCCAAAAGATGCGCCAGGCTTTTGTACAATTCATCATTGTCCGGGTCGTGGATAATGGCTCGCTGCAGGAGCCCCTCCGCCTCGCTAATTTTATCTTCCAAGAGAAAAGCTCTAACCAGGTCGAGCCGGCCCGCTGTCGTCTCGGCGGCGCCCGAAGCTGCACAACGAAAGCATGCTGCAGCCTCCTCTTTTTCGCCTGCTCGTTCGAGCAGCTCGCCGAGCTGACGATGCCCCTCCGCCGATTGCGGCGCCAGGCCGACGGCTCTGCGACAGGCCGCCACCGCCTCGCGATGTTGGCCGAGCCGGTCCAGGGCGGCTGCTAGATCGCAATGTGCGGCGGCGATATCGTCCTTTAAGGTGATCGCCAGCCTCAAGCTGTCAGCCGCCTCGGCGAAACGGCCGCTGAGCAAGAACGCCCGGCCGAGCCCGTGGTGCGCTATGGCGTCCTGGGGATCGAGCCGCGCGGCTTGGTAAAAAGCGGTTATTGCGGCGGCGAATTTGCCTGTCTGCAAGAGCTGCATCGCGAGCTGCCGCTTCCGTTGCGCGGCAATACCCGGTCCTGGCGGCGGCTCCCGGAGGGCACCGGCTGCGGCGGTTCCGCCGAATAGTGCGGCTGGCGGGCCGGACTGCAGTTGCCGCATCCGTTCTGCCAGTTCCCGGACTTTGCCCGCTTCGGTCAGAGGACCGAGTTGCAGCTGCCTGCC
>JBARIB010000342.1:0-1509 GCA_049799535.1 Allostellaceae bacterium
AGGGTTAGGGAGGGGGTTTTCAGGTCGCACCCGGTAGACCCGCACCGGCCGGGCGATGTTCTTGACCGGCTGCTCGCCCAAATCCTCGAAGACAAAGGGCAGCCGGTCGCGCACCTGGTCATGGACCGTGTTGGAGACGAACACCCCGCCGGCATCGGCGAGCGCTTCGATCCGGGCGGCGATGTTGACGCCGTCGCCATAGAGGTCGTCGCCCTCGACGATCACGTCGCCGAGATTGATGCCGATGCGCAGTTCGATGCGGCTGTCCGCCGCAACGCCGGTGTTGCGCTCGGGCATCGCCTGCTGCATCGCGACAGCGCAGCGCACCGCATCGACGACGCTCGCGAACTCGATCAGCATGCCGTCGCCGGTGGTCTTGACGATGCGGCCCCGGTGCTCAGCGATCTTCGGATCGACGAGCTCACGGCGCAGCGCCTTGAGGCGTTCGAGCGTGCCTTCCTCGTCCGCCCCCATCAGCCGCGAATACCCGGCCACGTCGGCGGCGAGGATCGCGGCGAGACGGCGGGTCTGGCTCATTCCGGCTCGCCGGCCGCCAAGCGCAGGCCGGACAGGTAGAGCTCGCGGTCTTCGGGGTTCCGCAGGTAGCCAGCGTCCGGTATCACGACAGCGGTGACGGCGCGCAGGCGCTCGACGATATCTCCTGCGTCGTCCAGCCGGCCCATATGCGCGTAGCAGGCCGCGAGAACGCGACACGCGCTCGGGTGGGTTGGATCCTCCTGGATCGCCAGGAGCAGTTGGGGCACCGCCTCATCGAAGTGCCGAGCGAAGAAATGTGCGCAGCCTAGATGCAGGCGCGTCGGGCCGACTCGGGCGCGTGGACTGAGGCGCATCGCAGCTTCAAGGTGATTGATCGCGGTGTCGGGCTGGCCCGCCCACATCCTGAGTAAGCCGCTGATGTGCCAGCCGCGCGCGAAATTCGGGTTGAGTGCCAGTGCACGGTCAACTAACGCCATCGTTGCACCGATGTCCTCGCCGAAATGGGCCAGAGTGACGGCGGCATTCACCAGGATGCCCGGATCGTCGCCGACCACTTCCAACGCGAGCCTTGCGAGATCAACGGCCTTGCGACTTGCCACCTCGGGATCTTCGCTCCGATCGTCAGTAACCAGTCGGTGATAGCAGAACGCAGCCCAGGCGAGCGCTGGCCCGTAATGTGGATCGCGCGCGATCGCCTGTTCTGTAAGACGGAGCGCCTCGGGGATCTGTCTTGCCGACGAAACGGACATCGCATGGGCGCGCAGATAGAGGTCGTAGGCGGTGAGGTCGGTGGTCGCACGACCAGCCGAACGGGCGGTCTCAGCGGCCTGCAATGCCGGTTCGATGACTCCAGCCACGCTGACGGCTACCTTGTCCTGGAGGTCGAAAACGTCTTCGAGCGAGCCGTCGAACCGGTCGGCCCACAAATGAGCGCCATTGGCTGCGTCGATCAGTTGTGCGGTGATGCGTACGCGGCCGCCGGCTTTGCGCACAGAGCCCTCTAAGATACAG
>JBARIB010000343.1:0-11691 GCA_049799535.1 Allostellaceae bacterium
GGCATCATCGGCCAGATCGGCCGCGCCGCCAGCCTGCAGGCCCGCCAAGCGGCGCGCGCGACGACGCGCATGGAGGACATCGTCGAGCGCGGCTACGTGATCATCGGCTCGCCGGAGGAGGTCGTCGAGCAACTGACCGAGCTGGCAACCGACCTCAATGTCGGCCACCTGATGCTGCTGATGCAGTTCGGCAGCATGGGCAAGGAGTTGGCGGCCTACAACACCAAGCTCTTCGCCGAGAGGGTATTGCCGCGCCTCCGCGGCCTGTTCAGCGAATGGGAGGACCGCTGGTGGCCGCAGCCGATGGCCCGCCCGGAACGCGCCGAAGTTCCAGCCTTCCAGCCGCCGTTAGCTGTCGCGTAGCTGAAATCGACGATCCCCGTCTCGCCGCCGGTCTAGGCGTGTGGTCGCGACGCTACACCGGATCTGCGGTGGCGCCATTACGCGCGCTGATCCCCGATTTTGCTGCGCTTCTCACGGCACCGGCCGATCCCGCGACGACGGCTCGGATCGAGCGGGCACTGACGATCGGACGGCCGCTTGGCGCGCCGGAATGGATCGCGGCGCTCGAGCGGCAGCTCGGCCGGCGCCTGGCACCCGGCAAACCGGGCCCAAAGCCCCGAATGGACCGGGACACCAAGCGGCAACTGCCGCTACTGTGAGAACTCAATTAAACTGTCAGTGCGTCAGGCGAAGCTGACGCGATCCAGCCGGTGGAAGTCCGGCCCAGGTAAGGGGTAGCGCCCGCCTGGTAGCGAGTGTTGCGCGATCGTCGGTGACGGCGGTCGCGAAGCGTACACAGCGATCGTGTGGGGTGGGTTATTGAGCCGCGAAAGTTACACATCGCAGAGGCCGAGGCCGTTGACAGCGCCGAAGGCAACATGGGCAGCGCCGCTATCGCGAGGGGCTGTCGCTCTGCCGTGGTCGAAGACCCCGTCACGCACGAAGGGAGCACGTCGGAACCTGAGAGGTCTCGGGTCCGGCCGGGCGGTCTCGGCCGCATCGGTCCGCGTCGGGAAGGCGATGCGCTTTAGCCGGCGATGAACGGGCGCGAGAAGTCAGACCCCGCCATAGTAGCAACGAGGCCGACGAACGAAGCCGAGCAACCGGCTGAGGAGCCGGCGGAGCGAAGGGCGGGGGCCGAGGGGAACGCGCACCAGCAAAGCACACACCGGACGCAGATCCGGGCGCGTGTGACCCAAGCGCTGGACCGCGTACGGCAAGCGGCAAGGCAAAGGAAGAAGGAGCGGTTCACCGCGCTCCTCCACCACGTCAATCCCGACACGCTCCGGCTGGCGTTTTACGCGCTGAAGCGCAAGGCCGCCCCGGGCGTGGACGGCGTGACGCGGGATGACTACGAGGCAGAACTGGAGCCCCGGCTCGCGGATCTGCATGGTCGTATTCATCGGGGAGCGTACCGGCCCCGCCCGTCCCGCCGGGTGTACATCCCGAAGGCGGACGGGCGGCAACGGCCGCTGGCGATCGCTGCGCTCGAAGACAAGATCGTTCAGGGCGCGGTCGTTATGGTGCTGAACGCGATCTACGAGGAGGACTTCCTCGGGTTCTCGTACGGGTTCCGACCCGGACGTGGGCCGCATGACGCGCTCGACGCCCTGATGGTGGGGATCGCCAGCCGGAGGGTGAACTTCATCCTGGACGCCGACATCCGGTCGTTCTTCGACACGGTGAGCCAGGACTGGCTGATCCGGTTCGTCGAGCACCGCATCGGCGACAAGCGCATCGTCCGCCTGATCCGGAAATGGCTCCGGGCGGGTGTTCTCGAAGACGGGGCCGTGACGGTCGGTGACAGAGGGACGGGGCAGGGGTCGGTAATCTCGCCACTGCTTGCCAACATCTATCTGCACTACGTGCTGGACCTGTGGGCCGAACGCTGGCGACGGCAGGAGGCCGCCGGCGACATGATCATCGTGCGCTATGCGGATGATGTGGTCGCGGGCTTCGAGCGCGAGGCCGACGCAAGCCGGTTCCTCGAGGCGATGCGCGCGCGGTTTGCAGCGTTCTCGCTGTCGCTCCATCCGGACAAGACCCGCCTGATCGAGTTTGGCCGCCATGCCGCGGCCCAACGCGCGCAGCGCGGGCAGAGCAAGCCGGAGACCTTCGCCTTCCTCGGCTTCACCTTCATCAGCGGCAAGTCCCGTACCGGCAAATTCCTGATCCACAGGAAGAGCCGGCGCGACCGCGTGCGGGCCAAGCTCAAGGAAGTCAAGGAAGAACTGCGACGGCGGATGCATGGGCCGATCCGCGAACAAGGCGAGTGGCTCAAGCAGGTGGTCAGCGGCTTCTCCAACTACCACGCGGTGCCGACCAACGTCCGCACCATCGTGGCCTTCCGCTACCACGTCATCGATCTCTGGCGGCGTACGCTCCGGCGGCGCGGCCAGAAACATCGGATGACCTGGCAGCAGATCGGGGCGCTCGCAGACCAGTGGCTCCCCAAACCCCGGATCCTCCACCCCTGGCCCAACCAACGCTTCGTCGTCAAACACCCAAGGTGGGAGCCGTATGCGGGAAAGCCGCACGTACGGTTCTGTGCGGGGGGCGCTCAGTAATGCGCGTCCCTACCGCAATCCGTAATCCACCGAATTGGCCGAAGCCTGGAGGTTGACCGGTTGCGACTTTTTTATTCTAGCATCGCCCGCATAAGGGCGCTCGTTGATTACGGAGTGCCAGCGGTTCGCGCCTTGTTCGAAGTCACTTATTGCGCGGGCCTACGTAAGGCCGGAGTGCCGGAATGAAGCGGACCGGAGTAGCAGCATAAGATCGCCACAGTCGCATTGTATGTTCCCGAATTGGCTATGAGAGAGTTGTACGCATCACAACCATTCGGCGAAACCTCGCTGCTGATTTGCTGCAGATGCAGCTAGCCGAGGCAGCGCTTACATCCACAGGTTGCTGATATGAAGGAGCTTAGGGCAGAATAGCGAAGCACATTCCGCCGCGCCGGCGCCGTTTGCCGCGACGATGGCGACGTAGTAATATCACCAGCCCTGATTCAACAAACCGATGGGGAGAGAACGCGATGAAGCCCGGTATCGCAGCACTGCTCATGGCAGGCGGATTCACCGTCGCGTCTCTCTCGGCCATACCAATGGCGCGGGCCGCGGACGTGCTTACGCTGACCTCGCCGGCCCTTCAGGACAACGGCACGCTGGCCACAAAAAATGCCTGCAGCGACAAGCAGAGAACCCCGAATTGCGTCGGCGAGAACATCTCGCCGCCGCTCGCCTGGTCTAACCCGCCCGAGGGCACCAAGAGCTTTGCGCTCCTGCTGTTCGATCCCGAGGGTCGAGCCCCGGCCGGCGTCTCGCATATGGTGCTCTATGGGATCCCCGCCGATGTGAAGGGCTTCGCCGAGGGCGAGCTCAGCAAGCCGTCCGATAAGTTCGTCGGCGGCAAAAATTTGATGGGGGTGGGAATATATTTCGGGCCGGGCACGCCGCCGAACACCGATTGGCACCACTACACCTTCACGCTGGTCGCCACGGACCTCGACCCGAAGGCGCTGCAGCCGGGTCTGACCCGAGACGAGCTGGCCAAGGCCCTTGAAGGCCACGTGAAGGGCTCGGCCGGCTTGGTCACCCGATTCCGGCACCCCTCCTGATTGAAGGGTGGCGCCGAACGTTCCGCTACGAGGTCAGGCAGTGCCTTGGGATGCCGTGGTCGAGAGGCTCGGGGTCGGGGGTTTTGTATGGGACGCCCTCGTCGGGATCGGCGCCGACTTTTGTGATGCCCTGGGTGCGGGGCTCCGCATCGGGATCGTTGCCGGTAGTAATCGTGCCGCCCGAGACGACTTCATTGCGCCAAGGCCAGATCATGCGGAAATGCTCAAGCCGCAGCCCGGTGCCGCCCGAAACGTAAACTGTGGAGCTCAGCAGAAACGTGCGATCGGCGATTTCTGCGCCGACCGGCTTATGCGTGTCCGCCCAGATCACCGTGTCGCCGCGAAACCACGCGTTCAAGGCGGCCGTGTCGTCGTGCTCGCCATCACCCCATAAGACTCGGGGTGCGGCGGCGCAATCGGATCGCTCCTGCGCGCTCGCCAGTGAGACGCTGGCGAGGACTGCAAGCAGCGAAGCCACCCGTACCAATCGATTGGAGAAGGCGCGGTTCATCCCTTGGGATCCTCCAAGCTGAACATCTCGGCTTGGTCGTCATACGCGAAGACTTCCGCGTAGCGGGCCCAACCTATCACGGCGTCGAGCGTTTCCTCGGCGGCCGAGTCGCTGAGATAATCCTCCAGCTCCTGTTCAAAGCGCACGCGAGGGGCGCGGTGGCCGGGGCGTTCGTCGAGCACGCGCTTAATGTGCTGGGCCAACGGCACCGAAGCAAGCAGGTGCTCGGCGAAGATCTTCTTACGCGTCTGCGTATCGAGCTCGGCGAAGTTGCGAGCCGCCGCGCTCAGAAGGATGTCACCCTCTTTGATCTCGGCGAAGCCGAGGTAGTGAAGGATTTCAGCGACAGGGAACAGCTCGTCAATCTCGAGCTGCAATGTGCGTGCGATTTCCGGCAAATCCGCTTTGCCATCATAGGGCGGGGCGGCCACTGTCTCGATCAGTCCGGCTATCATGTTGGTCGAGACAGGCGGCAATCGGCTGCCGAGGTGCAGTTTGGGCGCCGGCTCGGCGGCTCCGACGGTGGAGCGGGCTGTCATCTTGGCGTAGATGTCGTCGACCATCTCTCGAAACGCCGCGTCCAGGCGGTTGCGCGGATGCGCAAACGTGACCTCGATTTCGGCCGCGACACGGCCCGGGTTCGAGGAAAAGATCAGGATCCGGTCGCACATGAACACCGCTTCCTCGATGTTGTGTGTAACCAACAGCATCGATTTAATCGGCAGCCGGCGCTCTATCCAGAGATCGAGGAGGTCGGTGCGGATCGTTTCCGCGGTCAGTACGTCGAGGGCCGAGAACGGTTCGTCGAGCAGCAGAATGGTCGGCTCGACGACGTGCGCGCGAGCAAAGCCGACGCGCTGGCGCATGCCGCCCGACAATTCTCGTGGATAGGCCGACTCGAAGCCGTCCAGGCCGATGAGGTCAATCGCAGCGAGCGCGCGTCGGCGGGCTTCCCTGGAGGGTACGCTCAGGGCTTCGAGCCCTGCTTCGACATTTTGCAACACCGTCAGCCACGGAAACAGTGCGAAGGTTTGAAACACCATCGCGATCCCCTCCGCGGGACCATTGACGGGACGGCCGGCGTAGATGACCTCGCCCCCGCCTGGCCTTATCAGACCGGCGATGATCCGCAGCAAAGTCGATTTGCCGGAGCCGGAACGGCCGAGCAGACCGACGATCTCGCCGGCGCGCAGCACCAGATTGACGTCCGCTAGCACCCGCACCTCGCCGGAGCCGCGCGCGAAACCGCGGCTGACGCCACGGACCGTCAAGATCGGGTCGCCGAGCGTGGTTTCGCCCAGCGTGTCGGCAGCTACAGCCATTGCAATTCCTCAGTCGAGGCGCAGCCGCTCTTCCGCATAGGCGTAGAGCGGTCGCCAAAGCAGGCGATTGAACAGCGTTACCATTAACGACATTACGGCGATGCCGAGCACGATCTTCGGATAATCCCCAGCGGTGGTGTTCTCGGCGATATAGGCTCCGAGGCCGTGCGCCACGAGCTTGGTGGCGCCCCAGGACACCGCCTCCGCGACGATGCTGGCGTTCCACGCTCCTCCCGCCGCAGTAATCGCGCCAGTAACGAAATAGGGGAAAATCCCGGGCAAGATCACCTGATGCCACCATTGCCAGCCACGCATGCGAAAATTGGTCGCCGCTTCGCGAAAGTCGGTGGGGTACGCCATCGTGCCCGCGATCACGTTGAACAGAATATACCACTGCGTTCCGAGGATTATCAGCGGACTGAGCCAAATGTCCGGGTTCAGATCGAAATGGACGACAGTCACGACGAAGACCGGAAACAGCAGATTGGCGGGGAAGGCCGCGAGGAACTGCGCTAATGGCTGAATCTTCTCGGCCAGGTGTGGCCGCAATCCGATCTCGACCCCGACCGGGACCCAAACCACGGAGGCGATAACGATCAGCACTACGACACGGGCCAGGGTGAACAGGCCGAGCTCAAAGGCGTTGAGGACATCCTCCCAGCTCACTTCCGAGGCCACATAATCGACGATCTTCCATGCTGCGTAGGCGGCGATCAGCGCGACGACGCTGAACCAAACGGCATCCATTGTCGCCGAGCGCCCGCCGCCCGCCCTCGCCGCGCCTGCGCGCAACGGGGCGAAGCGCTGCCGCGCAAGCATGCTCAACAACCGACCCCCGGGTCTGGTAACGGTTCGGAGCAGGTGGCCTTGCTGGAAGAGATTGAGAAACCAGGAGCGGGGCACCGTCTGAGCACCAGTCTGCTCAAAGCGGAATTTGTCGGCCCAGGCGACTAGGGGCCGGAACATCAGCTGATCGTATAGAATAATGACGACTGTCATTGCCAGGACCACCCAGCCAATGGCTGCAAGGTTCTTGTCGGCTGTGGCTTGGGCGAGATAGGCCCCAATTCCTGGCAATGTGATCGTCTTGTCGCCGACGGTTATTGCCTCGCTCGCCACGACGAAGAACCAGCCGCCGGACATGCTCATCATCATGTTCCAGACGAGGCCGGGCATCGCGAAGGGCACTTCGAGCCGCCAGAAGCGCTGCCATGCCGAAAAGCGGAAACTCTGCGTCGCTTCCGCGAGGTCGCGCGGCACGGTGCGCAGCGACTGATAGAAGCTGAAGGTCATGTTCCAGGCTTGGCTCGTGAAGATCGCGAAGATCGCCGCGGCCTCGGCGCCTGCGACCCGGCCAGGAAAGAGGGACATGAAGAAGACGACGGTAAAGGAAATGTAACCCAGCACCGGCACCGACTGCAGAATGTCGAGGAGTGGGACCAGAACCAGTTCAGCACGCCGGCTTTTGGCGGCAAGGGTCCCGTAGGTAAGGGTGAAGAGCAGCGATGCGACCATCGCCGCCAGCATGCGCAAGGTCGTGCGCAGCGCATATTCCGGCAGGTTGACCGGATCGAGCGAGACCACCGGCTCCTTTAGCGCCGATAGAGGCGCCAAGGTTTCGTGAGCCCCCTTAGCAGCAAGCAGCAGGAGCCCAAAGACCAGCGGAAAGGCGATGACATCCCAGCGGTTTGGGACCAAGCCCCGTGCAGTCAGGCTGGCATAGCTGATGGCGCTTCCCTGCACCGCGGTCTCCCTTCGAGCCGCGGACTCGCAGCACGGGGTATCGGATTAGTCAAGACGAGAGATACGCGGAAACCGTCACATAAATGTAAGACTAACTCGCCATAATTAGGTGCTTGCCGACATCAGGGGACTACGAAAATGGCCGATGCTGCGTTAGACGCGCGGGCGGTAACCGGCGCGAAACCGGTTCGTCCCTCTCTTGACAAGGGCTTGGACCCACGTGCCGCCATCGTATTTCTTCTGCTGCTGGCGGGCGGCGTGTTTTTTGTTGCGTACAGCCTTTTCGCCGACGTCGAAGCAAGCGGCGCCAAGACTACGACGTTTCTGCCGTACCTGCTGCTGTTCGTCGCGTTGCTGACCGCCCTCGGCTTTGAATTTGTCAACGGGTTCCACGACACGGCAAACGCGGTGGCGACGGTCATCTACACTCACTCGCTGCCGGCAAATTTCGCAGTCATATGGTCAGGCTGCTTCAATTTCCTCGGGGTGCTGCTGTCGAGCGGCGCGGTTGCGTTCGGCATCATCTCGCTGCTGCCGGTCGAACTAATCCTTCAGGTCGGCAGTACCGCCGGCTTTGCGATGGTTTTCGCGTTGCTGATCGCCGCCGTCATCTGGAACCTCGGCACTTGGTTTCTGGGCCTCCCGGTATCGAGCTCGCATTCCTTGATCGGTTCGATCATCGGCGTCGGCGTCGCCAACGCCTTGGCGCGCGGCCAGGACGGCACCTCCGGTGTCGACTGGGGGCAGGCGACGGCGGTCGGCAAGGCGCCGCTGTTCTCGCCCGTCGTCGGCTTCAATGTGCTCGGCAATCCACGTCCGGCGGTGACCGAATACGTCGCGCACCACCACATCAATGAGGGCACCTACCCCTCGCTTGCAGTGCTGATCAAGGATATCGACAACCAGGTCAAGGAATACGGCTCGCTGGCGAAGATCCCGGCCGAAGCCGTTGGCAACACGCGCAACGACATGTATCTGACCGATGAAGCCTTGCGCCTGCTGATGAAGGACAAGGAAGCCGATCTGTCTGCGACCGACATAGCGACGTTAAACGCCTATAAGGGGTCGCTCGACTCCTCGACTAAATTCATTCCGACTTGGGTCAAGGTCGCGGTCGCGATCGCTCTCGGTCTCGGCAACACGATCGGGTGGAAGCGGATCGTCATTACCGTCGGCGAAAAAATCGGCAAGACCCATTTGACCTATGGTCAAGGAGCTGCTGCCGAGCTTGTCGCGGCGGGCACGATCGCCGCCGCCGACATGTATGGCCTCCCTGTCTCGACCACCCATGTGCTGTCATCAGGTGTCGCCGGAACCATGGCGGCTAACGGATCGGGCCTGCAGATGTCGACGCTGCGTAATATCGCGCTGGCGTGGGTGTTGACACTACCGGCAGCGATGATGCTGTCAGGCGGGCTCTATATCCTGTTCCTCAATATTTCCTGACGCCGAGGACCGAGGAGGGGGGCATGCGGGCCGTCGATGTCATGGTTCGCGATGTCGTGACTGTTCATCCGGAGACCGATGTCGCCGATGCAATCAAGCTCTTGGCGGAGCACGACGTCAGTGCTCTCCCCGTTCTCGACGACGCGGGCAACCTGGTTGGCATGCTCAGCGAAGCCGACCTGATCCACCGGGTCGAGATCGGGACCGAGAAGCGTCGGCCGTGGTGGCAGGAGGCGGTTACCGGGGCAAGCACGCTCGCCGCCGATTTCGCCAAGTCGCACGGCAAGAAGGTCGGCGAGGTCATGGCATCGGGTGTCATATCGGTGTCCGAGGATACCCCTTTGTCCGAGATTGCCACGCTGTTCGAGCGCAAGCGCATCAAACGGGTCCCGGTAGTCAAAGACGGCAAGCTCGTCGGGATCGTCAGTCGCGCCAACTTGATCCAAGCGCTCGCAACGGTGGTCGGCCGTGTGGACCAGCACGACGAGACGGACCGGCAGATCAGGCTCGAACTGCTGTCTCGGGTGCAGCAGCAATCGTGGACCGATTTTGGCAGCCGCAACATCACCGTCGGCAATCGTGTTGTGCATTTGTGGGGGCTCGTCGGCTCGGAGGCGGAACGCAAGGCCTTGCTTGCGCTTGCGGAGAGCGTGCCCGGAGTGTCTCGGGTTGCCGACGAGATGATCCCGGCCTATTAGGGGATGCTTACCCGCGCCGGCGGGAGCGCCAGATCGAGGTCCAAGCCACGTCGTGCTGCGGTAAAAGGGATACCGATGTCAGAATTGGCGATCGACCGGCCGTCGGATGAAACTATAGCGGCGGCGCCGCTGTCCCCATCGCAACGGTACATCAATCGCGAGCTGTCCTGGCTTGCCTTCAACGAACGGGTCATCGAGGAGGCGAGCAATTCGGGTCATCCGCTGCTGGAGCGCGGGCGGTTCCTGTCGATTTCCGACAGCAACCTCGACGAATTCTACATGGTGCGGGTCGCCGCCCTCGAGGAATTGGCCTCCGGCGGCGTTCCCGCGAAGAGCGACGACGGATTGACGCCGGAGCAGCAGCTGGCAGCGATCGCCGAGGTAGCCGCGGGCCTAGTTCAGCGACAGCAGCGCTGCTGGGCCGATCTGCAGAAGAGGCTGCGCGCGGAAGGCGTTTCCATCTTCGACCACGAAGGGTTGTCGGGCGGCGACCGCACTTGGCTCAGGCAGCTGTTCATCGATCGGCTGTTGCCGGTGCTGACGCCGATCGCAATCGACCCGGCGCACCCCTTCCCGTTCATCCCCAATCGCGCGCTGGCAATGGTTGTCGAGCTGCGCCGAGAGGACGGATCGCAGATCAATGCTCTGGTGCTCGTTCCTGAGCGCGTCGAGCGGTTTATTCGGCTGCCGGGTGAGAAGGGACGGTTCACCCTGGTTGAAGATGTGCTGCTTGCGGTGGGGTTGGCCGAGCTGTTTCCCGGCATGAAACCGCTCGGCCATGGCCTATTTCGCGCGTTGCGCAACAGCGACATCGAGATCGAGGAGAAAGCCCAAGATCTGGTCGTGATGTTCGAATCTGCGCTGAAGCGTCGGCGGCGCGGTCAGATCATCCGCTTGACGTTCTCGGCCGGTACCCCGGAGCGGCTTCGCGATTTTGTAGTCGAGCAGACCGGCACACAGCCGCAGGACGTTGTGGTGCTCGACGACGGGATGGTCGCTCTCTCGGATGTCCGGCAGCTGATCACGTCCGACCGGCCAGATCTGTTGTTTCCGCCGTTCACGGCCCGGTTTCCGGAACGGATAAAGGACTATGGCGGCGATTGTTTCGCAGCAATCCGCGCTAAAGACATTGTCGTCCATCACCCGTACGAATCGTTCGATGTCGTCGTGCAGTTCTTGCGGCAGGCGGCGGATGATCCGAACGTCATTGCGATCAAGCAGACGCTGTACCGAACTTCGGAAGACTCGCCGATAGTCACGGCCCTGGTCGATGCCGCCGAATCCGGCAAATCCGTGACGGCACTGGTCGAGCTGAAGGCGCGGTTCGACGAAGAGCGCAACATCCGCTGGGCCAGGCGGTTGGAGCAGGCCGGCGCGCAAGTCATCTTCGGCTTTGTCGATCTGAAGACCCACGCCAAGGTCTCGCTGGTCGCGCGCC
This sequence comes from Allostellaceae bacterium, assembly GCA_049799535.1. Taxonomy (GTDB): domain Bacteria; phylum Pseudomonadota; class Alphaproteobacteria; order ATCC43930; family CGMCC-115725; genus AP-15. The sequence goes on from JBARIB010000343.1 coordinate 10,781, forward strand.
GCGAAGGCGAGATCCTGCGCTCCTATGTGCACTTTGGGACCGGGAACTATCACCCGGTCACCGCCAAGATCTATACCGACTTGTCGTTCTTCACCTGCGATCCGGCACTGTGTCGCGACGCCGCCCGGGTGTTCAACTTCATCACCGGATATGCGCGGCCCCGGCAGCTCGAAAAGCTGGCGATCTCGCCCGATGGCATCAGGGCGAGGCTGCTGGAGCTGATCGAGGCCGAGCTGGCTCATGCCGAGGCCGGCCGGCCGGCGGCGATTTGGGCAAAGCTCAACGCGCTCGTCGATGCCGGCATGATCGAAGCCCTTTATCGCGCCTCGCAGGCCGGCGTCTCTATCTCCCTCGTCATCCGCGGCATGTGCTCGCTGCGGCCTGGGGTACCCGGACTTTCCGAAAACATCACTGTGAAGAGCATCATTGGGCGCTTCCTGGAGCACGCCCGGATCGTATGCTTCGGTGGCGGGCACGACCTCCCGTCGCCGGAGGCCCTGGTGTTCATTTCCTCGGCCGATTGGATGCCGCGCAACCTCGACGGCCGCGTCGAGACGCTCGTTCCGATCGAGAACCCGACCGTGCACCAGCAGATCCTCGACCAGATCATGGAGGCGAATCTCCACGACGATGCCCAGAGCTGGATCCTGCGCCCCGACGGCTCGTGGCAGCGCCTCCTCCCCGGTGCCAAGCCCCTGAGCGCGCATATCTACTTCATGACCAATCCGAGCCTATCGGGCCGCGGCAGCGCGCTCCATGGACCGCACGCGCACGGGAACAGGATCAGGGTCTTTGACTGATATGCTCGATTTCGCGGTCACTGCCGATACTTCGCGGCCCGGGGTGGTTGCCTGCGCGCTTTACCGCGACGGCCAGCGGGTCCGCGATGTGGCGGTCGAGGAGATCGGTGC
>JBARIB010000344.1:0-2756 GCA_049799535.1 Allostellaceae bacterium
GGCCGCGATCGCCCGTGAACTGGCGGGCTTCATCTGGGCCATCGCCCGGCGTGTGCCGCCGGCGGCGGGCTGATCGCAAGAAAACCGATGATCGCATCACAAGGAGGCGCCAGCGAACCACCCCAACACGCTACTGCTGGGCAAGGCTGGGGGCGCGGTCGCGGTCAGGAGAACCCTCGCAACCACTATCTGCCGGGTCGACGATCCGACGCAGGTTCCTAGACCGAGGCAGCTCCGCGACGCATCAACGGTCATGCGGTTTCGACCCGCGCATCAGAGTATGATCAACCGTCGTCATGACGGCCGTGCCTCCTGCCTTGCCCGGCAAAGCCTGAAGCCACTGCTTCCAATGGAGCCACGAATTCACGCGCCTGCTACTTGGAAAGGCGGACATGAGAGTGGTGAGCGACTTCGGCCACATCGGGATCCGCGGCGGCACCGCGGCAAAGTCGCTCAGGATCGAGGCCTGATCAATTCCTCCGGCCTGGTATACACTGGCGCGTGATCCGGTGGGGTAGGGAACACGCAGCAGTGGACACCCGGTTCTGGCTGAGCCAAGCCTTCAACGGCATTTCGTACGGAGCCCTCTTGTTTCTGGTGGGCAGCGGCTTGTCGCTGATCTTCGGCGTGATGCGCATCGTCAACCTCGCCCACGGCTCGTACTTTCTGCTCGGGAGCTATGTCGCGCTGTCGGTGATCTGGACGACGGGCTCCTGGCTGCTGGCGATACCGGTGGCGGCAGCAGCGATCGGCCTGCTGGGCCTGGTGATGGAGCGCGTCTTCCTGCGGCCCTTGGGCTTCGACCCGCTGCGGCAGGTGCTCCTGACCGTCGGGTTTGCGCTACTTTTCCAGCAGGGTGCGCTCGACATCTGGGGTGGTGATAGCCTCGACATCGCACCGCCCGCCGCGCTGACGCAGAGCATCGTGATCGGCGGCCTCTACCTGCCGCTTTATCGGGTCTTCATGATCGGCATTGCCGCCGCGATCGGGCTCATCCTTTGGCTCGGCATGGAGAAGACGCGCATCGGCGCCGCAGTCCGCGCCACGGTCGATGATGCGGAAATGGCCCGCGGCGTCGGGATCGACACGTCGCGAGTATCGATGTTCATCTTTGCCTTGGGCGCCCTGCTGGCGGCACTGGGCGGGGTGATCGGCGGCGCCTTTCTCGGCGTCTATCCCGGGCTCGACTTCCAGATCCTGCCGATCGCGTTTGCCGTCGTGATTATCGGCGGGATGGGCAGTCTGGGCGGTGCTGCAATCGGTGCATTGATCGTCGGTCTTGCCGACAATTTCGGCAAGGCGCTCTTTCCCGAGGTCTCCTATTTCACGCTCTACGCGCCGATGGTCCTGCTCTTGGCGGTGAAGCCGACCGGCTTGTTCGGCCGCGAGTGAACTAGCGGCATGACCAGCCGAGGCAAAGTACTGGCGGTCGCCGGACTGGTGATCGCCCTGGGGCTGATCACGCCCCACACCAATTCCTTTTTGATCCTTCTGATCACACGGGCCCTCATCCTCGGGATCCTGGCGATGAGCCTCGACCTCCTGCTCGGCTTCACGGGGCTGGCCTCGCTCGGCCAGGCGGCCTATCTCGGGGTCGGCGCGTATCTGACGGCGATCCTGGCAACAAAATACCAGTTCGGGCTCGGATGGAGCTTCTGGCTGGTGATCGTCTTGGGAATTCTGATCGGCGCAGCGACGGCGGCGCTGTTTGGCCTCTTCGCAATGCGGGCGAGCGGCGTCTACTTCCTGATGATCACGTTGGCGCTCGGGCAATGCGTATGGGGTCTGGCCTATCGCTGGAATTCGCTGACCGGCGGGGACAACGGCATCAACCTGCCGATCCGGCCGGCCTTCGGCATCCAGTTGTCTGACGATGTCACGTATTTTTACGTGGTCTTCGGGTTTTTCGTCTTGTCGCTGCTGCTGCTATACGTCTTGGTCGAGTCGCCGTTTGGGCGAAGCCTCACCGGCATTCGCGAGCGCGAGATCCGTATGCGGATCCTGGGGTACAATACGTGGCTGCACAAATACCTCGCCTTTGTCATTGCTGGAGGCTTTGGCGGTTTGGCGGGAGTATTGTGGGCGCACGCCAACGGCCAGGTAAGTCCGGAAGACGTCGTTTTGACCACCTCGGTCGATGCGCTGTTGATGGTGGTTCTCGGCGGCGCGGGAACCTTGGTGGGCGGCGCCATCGGCGCCGGCATCGTGGTCTTTATGCGCGAGTACCTCAGCACTCTCGTCCCTTGGTGGCAATACGCGCTGGGCGGGGTTTATGTCTTGACGATCCTCTATCTGCCGGAAGGCGTGCTCGGCATCCCCGAACGTCTCCGCCAGTCGGCTGTACTGCTAGCAAGTGGGAGAATAAAGCGATGACCAGGACAGGGAAATCACTTGTAAAGCATGGCCTGATCGCCATTGTCGGTGCGCTATTCGGGATAAGTCTGACTGCGGCACGCCCCGCCGGCGCGGAGGAATTGCGCATTGGCTTTATCGCGCCCATGACCGGTCCGTTTGCCCAGGTCGGCAAGGACATGGTCAACGGCTTCGAGATGTATATGAATGAGGTCAACGGCGACTTTGCCGGCGCCACGGTAAAGTTCATCCTCGAGGACAACCAGGCCAAGCCGCCGACCGCCCTTCTCAAGGCCGAGAAGCTGATCCGCCAGGACCAGGTCCACATGTTTATCGGCGGTGTCCTGGCATCGACCGGCTACGCATTGGCGCCGATCAGCGCGCGTGAAAAGGTGGTCTACATC
>JBARIB010000345.1:0-2362 GCA_049799535.1 Allostellaceae bacterium
CAGTTCAGGCGGGGCTGGGCGCAATCGACGCCCTACGCCGCCTCGATAACAAGTCCGTTAAGTTGCAATCCCGTGTTGGAATTGCAACCGGGCTGGTGGTGGTCGGCGATCTGATCGGCGCAGGATCGGCTCAGGAGCAATCGGTCGTCGGCGAGCCCCCGAATCTCGCGGCCCGGTTGCAAGCCTTGGCTGAACCCATCACTGTCGTCATCGCCGCGGGCACGCGGCTGCTGGTTCGCGATCTTTTCGAGTACCGTGATCTCGGTGTCGTCGCTGTGAAAGGCATTGCCGAACCGGTGCCGGCGTCGCAGGTGCTGCGCCCGAGAGTCGTGGAGAGCCGGTTCGAGGCCTTGCGCGGATCGACGCTAAGCCCGTTGGTCGGCCGCGACAAGGAAATCGGACTGCCACTGCGCTGCTGGGCACGTGCCAAAGCGGGAGCGGGTCAGGTCGTGCTGGTCTCCGGCGAGGCTGGCCTCGGCAAATTGCGAATTACGGCGGCGCTGCAGGACCGGATTCAAGCCGAGCCGCATCTGCGCCTGCGGTATTTCTGTTCGCCTCATCACCAGGACAGCGCGCTCTTCCCTTTCATCGACCAGCTCGGTCGCGCAGCGGGGTTCGCGCGGGATGATAGGCCCGCCTCCCGGATGGAAAAGCTCGAAGCCTTGCTGGCCCCGGCCCAGCCGCGCGAGGAGGATTTGGCGCTCCTCGCCGATCTCATGTCGTTGCCGGCCTCGGAGCGTTATCCGCTGCCGAGCCTCAGTCCCCAGCGCAAGAAGGAAAGAACCTACACCACTGGCATTAACGGGTCTCATCGCAACAATTCTGTTTTTCATCATAAAATAGGTATTGGCCTCTAGGGCTCTCACACCTGTCAAAAGTGAAGATGGGTTCCCGACCCCGCTCAGCGCGTGGCGTCGCCGGAGGTAAGTCAGCGCCGAGATCCGGTCATAAGGATCGCGATCGGAAGGCCGTCTTTGGCCGAAATTGAATAGCCAGGTGCGGACAGTGACCGCGCAGCCAAACACTATCTCGATGACGCCCTCGCAATCCGCCCGCTGCGATCCGCCCGCCATCCGGTCGACCGCCATCCGGCCCCTCCGTCATCGTTCGATCCCCTTGCGGCGGTTATTTCAAGGTAATGTCCACGGTCTCGATCTTGCCGTCGAACCGGAATGGCCGCCGGTCGAAATAATCGAGCGAGACGGGTGAGCCGAGATCGACACCGACATCGAGTGTCTCGCTCGCGGTGAATGCCCCTGCGACGGTGCGCTTCACCGTCGTGCGGGCAATCTCCTTGGCGTCCACCGTAATGACCACCTCGGCGGGACCGCCAGGTTTCGCGATGGCGGTGTCCACCTCGATCCTGTGCTTGCCGGGCGCGAGCTTGTCTTGAGAGTGAGCGATATATCGCTCGATGATCATCATATTGTATTCGTAGACGAGCTGCCCTTGGTCCATGTAGAGCGTCAGCCCGCCGCCAGCGCCGCCGAGGGCATAGAGGACACCCGAGGCGTTCTCGCCGAACTCGGCGTCAACGACGACCCGGTTGCTTTCACGCCCCAGGCCAGGCGCTGCAAATTCGGGAAACCGCGTGGTTTCGCCATCGAGCCGCCAGTGGGTGTAGGGGCTCTTGACCCGGTCCTCCGGATGCAGGCGAGTCCACAGGCCACCGCCAACCGGAAACACATCGTTGTCCTTGGCCCGCTCCAGGATTAACGCTTTGAGCGCTTGCAGTCGGCCGGGTTCCTCGTCGCCGAGATCGACAGCCTGAGCATCGTCGCGGCTGAGGTCGAACAATTCCCATTTGTCCGTTCGTGCGTCCCATTTCCTCAGGTCGGAACCGCCCGCCTGCCACGGGATCAACGGGCCGAAGGCCGACGCCATCCAGCCGTCGCTGTAGATCGCGCGGCTGCCGTTGTTCTCGAAGTACTGGATTTTCTTTCGACCGGGTGCGGCGGCATCGCCGAAGGTGTAGGTCATGCTGATGCCGTCGATCGGGTCTTGCGCGATGCCGTTCACCACCTTCGGCGGCGTGATCCCGACAATGTCGTAGATCGTCGGCACGATATCGTTGACATGATGGAACTGCCGCCGCGGCGCCTTATCCGGCTTGATGCTCTTTGGCCAGGAAACCACCAGCGGGTTGCGCGTGCCGCCGAAATAGGACGCGATCAGCTTCGTGTACCGGTAGGGGGTGTCGCCGGCCCAGGCCCAGCCGGCATGGTACATGTTGTCGACTTTCGCGCTGCCGAGCGCCTCGAGCCCGCCGATCTTGTCCAGCGCCGCGATTTGTTGCTCGACGGTATTGGGGATCTGGTTCTGGGCCAACAGTTCACTGATCGTGCCGTTCTGACCCTCCGCA
>JBARIB010000346.1:0-8054 GCA_049799535.1 Allostellaceae bacterium
GAAACTCGAAAAGGTCGCCGACCAGCTGACGGGTACTGGCAGCAACCGTTACAGTGCCCGGCTCGCCGAGGGTTTGGAGGCGGGCGGCCAGGTTCGGCGTTTCGCCTACCACCTCGTGCTCCTGCCCACTGCCTCCCTTGGCCAGATCGCCGACGACGACCAATCCCGTGGCGAGGCCGACGCGGGTCTGCAGCGTGCCTGACGGCTCCTTGAGCCGGCCAATTGTGTCGACCAACGCAATGCTGCCCGCAAAGCCCGCTCTGCGTCGTCCTCTTGTGCTTGTGGATAACCGAAATACGCGAGTATGCCGTCCCCTAGAAACCTCGCGACGAACCCCCCAAACCGGCGCACCACCTCAGAGCCACGTGTGGCGTATGTGGCAAGAACCTCGCGCCAGTCCTCGGGGTCGAGCCTCGTCGCGAGAGCAGTGGAATCGACCAGGTCGCAGAACATAACGGTGAGCTGCCGGCGCTCGGCACCGTCGATGAGCGGCCCGGCAAGACGAGCATCCACAGCCGAGCCCGCAGTACTCGGCGCCGCTTCACTCAGCGCGGCTATGGCCCTCAGCATTTTCTTTCGATGCCCGAGGAGAACACCCAGTTCTTCGAGATCGACCTCGTTCAGTTCCGGCAGAATTTCGAGATCAATGGCATTGTCGCGAAATACCTGCTCGTATTGCGGCAATTCAAGACCGAGCAGCCAGTCCGCTATGCCCGAGTTCGGTGACATTGTTCGATTTTTGCGCAGCGGCTGTCCGCCATTCAGTTCAGTTCAGGGCGCGCTGATGGCCATAGGCGTACCCGCCGGGAATTCCGCCGTTGGAAAACACAAGCTGCCACACCCGAAGTCGTTCTGCCCGAAACGCGCCGGCACACCCCTGCAGATACACCTTCCACATCCGATAAAAGACTTCGCCGTATTTTTGTTGGATGCGGTCCCACCCGCCGTCGAAGCGTTCGAACCAGGCCATCAGCGTCTTGTCGTAATGGGCTCCCTCCCAAGTATGGAGATCTTCGATGACCAGCTTGTTGCCCATGGAGCCGACGATATTAGCGATGGTCGGGAACTCGACGCCCGGCATGATGTACTTGTCGAACCAGGGGTTCGCGGATTCTTCTTTCAGCGCGCCGACGGTGTGCAACAGCAATATCCCCGCCGGCTTCAGGCAGCGCTGGCAGGCCGCAAAGAAATCCCGGTAAAATCGGCGGCCGACATGCTCGATCATTCCGATCGAGACGATCCGGTCAAACGGCTCGTCGACATCGCGGTAATCGGCATAGCGGAACTCAACCGGCAGACCGGCGCAGAGCCGTCGGCCCAGATCGATCTGCTGCTGCGAAACCGAGATGCCGACGACGGTGACGCCGTAGTGCTCGGCGGCATAACGGGCAAACGACCCGAAGCCGGCCCCGATATCCAGTACGCGCTGCCCGGGCTCCAGCTGCAGTTTGCGGCAGGTCAGCTCCAGCTTGTCGCGCTGCGCCGTTTCAAGCGTGTTCGCCCGCAGCCAATAACCGCAGGAGTAAGTCATGTACGGGTCGAGCATAATCTCGAACAAATCATTCCCAGTGTCGTAGTGCCGCTCGCCGATTTCAAACGACCGCGAGCGGGATCCGAACGGGTTGAGCCTCAGCTCGAGAGCTTTGATGACCGGCACCCGGAACGCGATCTGCCGCGTCAGGTCGGCGCGGTAGGCGCGCTCGGCCATCAGGTCGACGCGCTCGCAATCCAGCCAGCCCTCCATGTATGCTTCGCCGAGGCCGATCGTGCCGTCGCGCAACATGCGGGAGTATACTCGTGGGTCGCGCACTTTGAGATCCCAAGGGCGGTCGCCGTCGATCGAGATCCCGGCTTTGCCGAGCAGATCTCGAAAGAATGCGTCAGGCGACATCACCCCCTCCTGCTGCCGATTTTACACCTGAGGCCAGACCCTCAGCCGCTCCGAGGCGTTGCGGAACGAGAGCGTTTTGCGCTCGCGTTCCCCTGAGCTGCAGATTATTTTATAGGTTTCAGATGCAATTTACCAGTTTGCATCGCTTGAGCACGATCTTGGTTTGGTCAACCCCGCACAGCCATGGGCGCCCCCGAAATCCCTGATGTAACAGCTTTTTCGCCGCGCCATCTTGCTTTCGTGTTGCCCTTGGTCTTACTCCATCTCGGGTGTGGCTTCGCATTTATTTCGGGCGCCAGTGGCCCGGCGTTAACGGTATTTCTGCTCTCGAGCACAATTCAGCTCTTCGGCATAACGGTGGGTTATCATCGTCTGCTGGCGCATCGATCCTTCAAAACTAGCCGTCAATTCCAATTCGTGCTCGCTCTCTTCGGCGTTCTTGCCGGCCAGAATGGGCCGCTGTGGTGGGTCGGCCACCATCGACACCACCACCGATACTCTGATCGCCACCAAGACCTCCACTCGCCGGCCCGCGGCTTCTTCTGGAGCCATATGGGATGGCTGTTTTCCCCATATTGCGTGCGGGTCCGCCATCGCCTTGTCAGTGATCTTGCTCGGTTCTCAGAGCTGGTTTTGCTCGAACGCTACTCCTATGTGGTCAATCTCGCTTACGCTCTGCTGCTGTATATCTTGGGAGAGCTATGGCGCGCTGCCGACACCTCTTCGGGCGCGAATGGGTTTCAGTTCGTCGTTTGGGGCACTGTGATCAGCACGGTGTGCGTCTACCACGCGGTGTGGTCGGCTAATTCCTTTTGCCATCGGTATGGGTCGCGCCGCTTTGAAACGCGGGACCAAAGTCGCAACAACTTTTTCGTATCTCTGATAACCCTCGGAGACGGTTGGCATCACAACCATCATCATTGCCCCTATTCGGCGCGTCACGGATTCCACTGGTGGGAAGTCGACATCAACTTTGGGATACTCAAGCTTCTATCATCCTTCGGTATCGTGTGGGACTTGCGGATGCCGGCCAAGCAGATCGAACAAAGGCCGCTCATGCCAAACGTGTAATGCTCATCGGGTTGATGACTCCGCTGCGATGTGCTGGTATTCGCCCGGTTGCGGTGATTTGATCTGGAGGTCGACGATGACGATCAAGGTAGGCGACAAAATTCCGTCGGTGACACTGCGCTATCTCACCCCGGAAGGCGTGAAAGCGGTCAGCTCCGACGAATTCTTCGCCGGCAAGAAGGTCGCTCTGTTCGCGGTCCCCGGCGCCTATACGCGGACCTGCTCGCAACGCCATTTGCCGGGTTACGTCACGCATGCCGCCGAGATCAAGGCCAAGGGCGTCGACACGATCGCCTGCATTGCCGTCAACGACCCCTTTGTGATGGGGGCTTGGGGCAAGGAGCACCATTGCGACGGCAACATCGTCATGCTCGGCGACGGCAGCGGTGAATTCACCCGCGCCGTTGGGCTCGATCTCGACCGCCGGAAAGAAGGCATGGGGATGCGCTCTCAGCGCTATTCAATCCTGGCCGACAACGGCGTCGTCAGGGCATTGCACGTCGAAGAGCCGGGCCAGTTTGACGTCTCGAGTGCCGAGGCGATGCTGCGGGTGCTCTGACGCGGCATGCGACGCTGGGTACCTGCTTTTGTGGCCGCGGCGGCGCTGGCCTCATTACCGGCGGCCGCACAGCAGGCATCGTCGGCTTGGCCCTGGTCGCCGCATCCAACCGACACCGGCAAGCCGTTGATCTTCGACCCGCAAGCCGCGGCGAAAGCAGAAGCCGACAGGCTTTCGGCGTGTCCTCCTCTGTTGCAGTGCCGATTGCAGCTATTGGGCGTTATTCAAAATAACGGTGCCGTCGAGCTGCGGGCTACTGCCCTGACCTGGTGAACTTTGCGGCGGTGACGAACCGCCTAACTTCTTCGAGATCCTTGCCGGTTCCATCGGCGCGGTCCGTCTTTGTCTTCGAGTCGACGCCCGCCGGTTTTACCGCGGCAATCGCCGCACCGAAATTATCGACCCCAAGGCCGCCGGCGAGAATGGCGGGGACCGGAACCTCCTCGACAATACGGCGGCTGATATTCCAATCATGCGTGCGGCCAAGCCCGCCAATCTGCCGGTCGCCGGAATCATGGCTGTCGAGAAGTAGGAAATCGGCGATGCCCTGATAAGCTTTCGCCCACTCGATGCTCGACTCATCTACGACCGGGATCGAGCGCATGATCAGAACGTTGGGGAATTGGGATTTAAGCGCCCGCGCATCGGCGGCCGAAAACAGCTCCAGTGCGGCCCCGATATGGATGATATCGGGCTGGATTTCCGCGGATAATCGGGCTGCCTCGTTTGCATCGGCTGAGAGAGATAACGCCACCCGCCGCGTCCCCGACGGCACAGCCGCGAAGATCTCTAGGGCCCGGGCCGGTGGAAGCTCGCGCGGAAACGCCCCGTTGCCGACAAGCACCCCAATGTGGTCGACCCCGAGGCGCGCCAATGCTTTGGCCTCCTCCGGGTTTTGAACCTCGTAAATCTGGACCAGCATCGAAGCTCAACGGCCCTTGAAGACCGGTTTGCGCTTTCCCATGAAGGCGCGGCGGCCCTCACGATGGTCTTCGCTGGCGTAGCATTCGGCGACAAGCGCGTGGCAGAGATCCATGTCGCGCGAGGCGGGCTCCTTGAGGAGCTCGCCAGTAATTCGTTTGACAGCCCTCACCGTTAGCGGCGCGTTGGCGGCGATTGTTTCGGCATAATCCTGGACATAGGCGGAAAGCTCGGCCTTAGGCACCACCCGGTTTACGAGCCCCATGTCATAGGCCTCCGGGGCCGAAAACTGGCGCGCGGTGAACAGGATTTCCCTTGTGTTCGCCACCCCGACGGCTTTCATGACCCGCGCGATGGATTGCGGTTCATAACAGTGCCCCAATTTCGCCGGAGGAATCCCGAAGCGGGAATCATCGGAGCAGATGCGCAGATCGCAGCACAACGCGAACGCGACGGCGCCGCCCAGGCAGTAACCCTCGATCTCGGCGATAGTCGGCTTTTCGAGCTTTTCAAGCCTGGCGCACACGGCGGCGTCGCGGGCGCTCGCATTGTGCACTGCGGCCGCATCGGCGTGCCGCCGGTCGAATTCCGAGATGTCTGCGCCGGCGCTGAAAGCTTTGCGGCCGGCCCCCGAAATCACGAGCACGCGGGTCGCACGGTCCTCCGCAACTGCCTCCAATATTTCATCGAGGCGATCCCACATCTCCATCGAGATCGCATTGAGCCGCGCCGGATTATTAAAGATGATGCGGGCAATCGCGCCGTGCTGGCGCAAGATCACTTTCGCTTCGGTCATGAGCCGGTTCTCCTCGGGCCGGCGCGCAGATTGCACCGTTTTCGCCGATCCCGTCACTTCTCCGTGAGGCGAGATTAAAATGTCGGACGAGCTCAATGCCTTTGTCCCCGGGCCGCGTGTCCACCTCCAAGGACGGCCTGGCGGGCCGCTATCCGGACTGACCTTTGCGGCCAAGGACTTGTTCGACGTCGCCGGCTACCCGACCGGAGGCGGCAACCCCGACTGGGCGCGGTCGAACCCGATTCCGACGCGGCACGCTTGGGCGGTGCAGAGGTTGCTGGATGCCGGAGCGACGCTCATCGGCAAGACGATCACCGACGAGGTGTCGCTCGGTATTGTCGGCGAGAATGCTTTCTATGGCACGCCGGTCAATCCGCGAGCGCCTGACCGCGTGCCGGGCGGCTCTTCTTCGGGCTCGGCGGCGGCCGTCGCCGGCGGCGTTTGCGACTTCGCCCTCGGCACCGACACCGGCGGCTCGGTTCGCGTGCCGGCGAGCTTCTGCGGCCTTTACGGGATTCGGCCGACCCACGGGCGGCTCCCGGTTACAGGTATGATGCCGCAGGCCCCGACCTCGGACACGACCGGCTGGCTGGCGCGCGATGCCGCGACCTTCGCTAGAGTATCGAGCGTCATGCTGGAGGAGGAAATCCCTTCCAAGCTGCCCGATAAGCTGATCATCGCAGTCGACGCTTTTGCCTTTGCCGATCAGGAGGTCGGCCGCGCATTGCAGCCTTGCCTCGAACGGTTGCGCAGCCTGATCGGTGATGCCCGAGACGAACTCATGGCACCGGCGGGCATCGTTCAATGGGCGCGAGCGCAGCGCACCTTACAGCCCTCCGAGGCTTGGCTGACCTTCAAGGATTGGATCGAGCGCGATAATCCACGGCTCGCTTATAGTGTTGCCCGCAATATTTTTACGGGATCACAAATCCCCGATAGCGAGCGCCAATGGGCGCAACTGGTCCGCCACGAAGCGCGCGGCCGTATGCGTCATCTGCTGGCGCCCGGCACGATTCTCTGCCTCCCGACGACGCCGTTCCCGGCCCCCAAACGCGGTGAACCGCTCTCGGTCGCAAGCGCACAGAGAGACCGCATCCTATGCTTGTGCGCTCATGGCGGACTGACCGGCGTCCCCCAAGTAAGCATCCACGGCGCTACCGTCGACGGCTTTCCCGTCGGCCTGTCGATTGTCGGCGGACCCCGCAGCGACGCAACGCTCGTCGCCGTTGCTGTAGCCCTCACGGCCGCATGACGGCTGCGATTCAGGGTCATCACGAGCTTTCGATGCCGAGAAGCGCGGCGATGCGGTCGGCCGCTTTGAGCCCCGAACCGGTCAACACGACCACCGTCGTCTGATCGGGGCGGATCGTACCTTGCATCAGGAGGCGCGTGAGGGCCGCGCCGGCGGTGGCCGCAGTCGGTTCGACGAAGAGCCCGAGTCTACCAAGCCCGGCGAGTGCCGGCGCGATCTCTTCTTCGGGAACCGTAACCACGCCGCCCAGCGAGCGGCGTAGCGCCGCAAGGACTTCGGCGACACGCACCGGCTTCGGGGTCGCGATTCCGTCGGCTACCGTTGGCTGCGCCGCGAACGGCACAAACCGATCCGCGCCCGCTGTCCAGGCCGCTGCAAATGCCGCGCAATTGGCTGCTTGGACCGCGAAGAAACGGGGCCGCGCAGCGATCTCGCCGCTTCTTTCGAGCTCATCGAAGCCGCGGTCGAGGCCAAGAATGTTGCTGCCGTAGCCGGTAGGAACCAGGATGTTGTCGGGGACGCGGAAACCGAGCTGTTCCCATAGCTCAAATGCCAATGTTTTTGTCCCTTCGACAAAAAAGGGTTGCCAGTTGTGGCTGGAGTAGAAGCTTTCGCCAGCGGCGGCGAGTGCTGCTTCGGTGACATCCTGGCGGGTACCGGGGATCGGCCGAACATCGGCCCCCGACGCGGCGATTTGCACCAGCTTGGCCCGCGGCGCGGTCGCCGGGACATAAACCCTGCAGGCGAGGCCGGCGGCGGCCGCATAGGTCGCGATCGAAGCGCCGGCGTTTCCGGAGGAGTCCTCATGGATCGGGCCGACCCCGACTTCGAGGAGGTGGTTCAGCATGACCGCCGTGCCGCGATCCTTAAAAGAGCCGGTCGGCATTTGTGATTCGAGCTTGAAATACACCTTGGCGCCCAGCCAATCGCGCAACACGAGCGGGGTCCATCCCTCGCCCAGAGATACCCGCGGCGGGCCGGAAAGTGCGAGAGCCGCCGCATAGCGCCAGAGCGACGCTTCGCCGTAGGCAATCGCGGCGCGGGCAAACCCTCGGCCAGGGGCCAAATTGAGGTGACTGCCGCATTCGCACCGCCAAATTGGCCGGTCGGCCGAGTAGTTGCGCCCCGAGGCCGGGCAAATGTAGCTCGCTATCGTCATCGTCTGATCTTTTGGTCGGGCGAAGGGAGCAGGCGCAGTCTAGCTGAACTCGCCGCCGGTGACCTCTGTCGTCTGCAGGAGGTCCGATGCATGAGAGCGGGCCGACATGGCAGAGAGGAATCGAATATGGCCCAAGCGAAGGTCACGACCGATCGCAACCAGATCCGTAAATGGGCAGAGGCCCGTGGCGGCCGCGAAACGGCTGAGGCCCGCGAGCACGGCGAGGGCCACGCCAGCCGTCACCACGGCAGACGCTGACCCAGCTGCAGCTGACAGCCCGCACTAACCCTTCCTTTGTTGCATCCGGCTTAGCTAATTTTGGTTGTCGGAACGGCCCGCGGGAGGGAGAACAGGTGACAGACGCGAAGGTGATCGACGGCAGCGCGCTGGCTGCCGATTTGCGTG
>JBARIB010000347.1:0-3975 GCA_049799535.1 Allostellaceae bacterium
GTTTTGGTTCTGCGACTCTCGGGTTGAAATGGGAACGTCCATTCTCGTGACTCCGTGCATGTAAGGATTAGCCTTCGGCAGCGTTGTCGATCATTGCCCGATCAAGGGATACCTGACCTGATTTTAACCGACGCGAAATCGCCAAGAGCAGGCTCGGAAAATACTCAGACCGGCGACTGCTCATGGCGATGCGGAGTAAGGTCAGCGGCCAAGCGCTCTATCATCAGCGCTGAAATCGCATCCTACCGCTTGAGCACCTTGGCGATGGCGCTGCCGCGCAGGCGGGCGAGCTGCGGCAGGCCGCTGCCCAGCAACGGCCGTAGATACTCTTGGAAGGCGGGAGTCACGTTGTTGCCCGAGGGGGCAATGAACGCATCCGCCATCACTTTGGTTTTGCCGCCAACCTTGGCCAGCTTCACCAGAGCGTAATCGAATGAGGCAATTTTCGGCATCGTCGAGACCCTGTTGTCGCCTAGATGGTGGTCAGCGACACCGCGAGGCCGTTCCTCAAGCTTTCTGTCGAGACGTTCATCTCCTTTCCTACGAGACCGCAATGCCCACGCCAGGCATTCCGATCGTCATCTTCGACAGCCTGACGGGCAGAGAACACATCATGCTCCCGACCCCTCTTTGGGTCCGGGATTGTGCCAACCGCTGTTTGCAGCGATGATTGCGTCAGCCTCTTTCGGCCCCCAACTGTGGCGACGGTAGGGGCGAACCGCGTGATGGGTCCCAAGCACGGGGGCGACCGCCGCCCAGGCGGCCTCAACCGCATCCTCACGGGTGAAGAGCGCTCCGTCGCCGGCCATGGCGTCGCCCAACAGCAGCTCGTAGGGCGTTTCCTCGCCCGGCTGCTCTTCGACCAGGTAGAGTTCGCGCTGGTCGCCGACGAACTCCTTCCCGGCACGCTTGACGCGAGCAGCGAGGGCGATGGCGGAAACGGGCGAGATCCGGAAGCGCAGATAGTTGGACCGACCGGTCGTCGCTGCCGAGTCGGCGAAAAGCCGCTGCGGCGGCGGCTTCAGTTCGACCAGCACCTCGGTAGCCGTTGCGGCTAGGTATTTGCCCGAGCGCAGGTACCACGGCACCCCCTCCCAGCGCCACGAGTCGATGAACAGCCGCAGCGCGCAGAAGGTCTCGACGTCTGAGTCCTTCGCCACATCCGGCTCCTTCCGGTAACCGGTGTACTGGCCGCGTACCAAATCGTCGGGCGTCAGCGGGCGCATGGCTTGGAAGACTTTGGCTTTCTCGTTGTGGACGGCACCAAAGTCCCGACCGGAGGGCGGCTCCATGGCAAGCAGCGCGACGATTTGGAAGAGGTGGTTCTGGATCACGTCGCGCAGACAGCCAGCGGTTTCGTAAAACGCGCCGCGGTCTTCGACGCCGAAATCTTCTGATAGGGTGATCTGCACGTTGGCCACGTAGTTGCGGTTCCAGATCGGCTCCAAGAAAGCATTGGCGAAGCGGAAATAGAGGATATTCATGATCGCCTCCTTCCCGAGGAAGTGGTCGATGCGGAAGATCGAGTCCTGCGGGAATACCGCCTGCGCCACATGATTGAGCTGGCGGGCAGAGGTCAGGTCGCGGCCGAACGGCTGTTCGACAATGACGCGTGCATGCTCGGCCAATTTCGAGGCGCCAAGCCCTTTGATCACCGTCTCGAAGAGCGAGGGCGGGATCGCGAGGTAGTGCGCCGGACGCTTGGCGCTGCCCAGCGCCTTCTTTATCGCCGCGAACGTGCCCTCGGCATTGTAGTCACCGTTCACATAGCTGAGCTGGGAGAGCAGATGGTCGAAAGCACGCCGGTTATCGATCCCGCCCGATCGCTTTATGCTGTCCGCCACCCGTTTGTGCAGACACTCCACACTCCACTTCGGGAGGGCGACGCCGATGACCGGGACACTCAGGGCGCCTCGCTTCGCCATAGCGTAGAGCGCCGGGAAGATCATCTTATGAGCGAGATCGCCGGTTACACCAAAGAGCACCAGCGCGTCCGAATGGGTGGCGGTCATACGACTCTCCCTTCCTGGCGGCGGCCTTTTCCTCACGACCGCCCAAACTGACAACAACCAGCATGGGATTTCCGCGCGGTCGCCAGGAACGACATGCCGGGGCGCGTGATCTCGCGGTTCCTCGTGGTCAGGCTTTTGCCGAAACAGCCCTGAAAATTGCTTCGAAATCCGCAGCCTTCAGGCTTGCGCCACCGACCAGCGCGCCGCCAACTTCCGGCAGCGCCAGGATCCCGCGCGCGTTGGACGGATTGACCGACCCGCCGTATAGGATGCGCACCTTTTTCCCTTCCGCGCCCAAACACGCGACAAGGCACCGGCGGATATGGGCATGCACTTCCGCGATCTCCTCCGGTGTCGGCGTGTGCCCGGTTCCGATCGCCCAGAGCGGTTCATAGCCGATCGCGATGGCGGACGAGGTCATGCCTTCGGGAACGCTGCCTGCAATTTGCTCGCCGCAGACAGATAACGCCTTGCCATCCAGCCGCTGCGCTTTCGTCTCGCCGATGCAGACGATCGCCAGAAGCCCGGCGCGCCGTGCGGCCTTTGCCTTCGCCGCCACCATGGCGTCGGTCTCGTCATGTTGTTGACGGCGTTCCGAATGTCCGACGATGACCGCGGAGGCGCCCGCATCTTTCAGCATTTCCGCGCTGACGTCTCCCGTAAACGCTCCAGCGATTTCCGTGTGGCAGTCCTCCCCTCCGACGGCAATGCGGCCTGCGGCCGTCTGCGCCGCGCGCGCGATCAGCGTCGCGGGTGGGCAGATCAGAATGTCGGCAAATGGCGGATTAGCTTTGGCAGAGGCGGCAATTGCCTCGATCTCGAAAAGCTGCGGCGCCAGACCGTTCATCTTCCAATTTCCAGCGATCAAAGGCCGCATGTTTTCCTCATCGCAGAATCTCCACCAGCAAAACTACGAATTCAGGACCGTCGCCAGCAGCGACACCATCGCGCCCGGCGCCAGCAAATACAGCGCACTCGGGACGCCCATATGGACCGTCTCCAACTCGCATAGACACGTTGTCACTGGCCTGGAGGATGACGCGTCATGACAGCTGAGGGACCAACGCTCGGTTAGAGCTGATCGCTCGCCCGGACGTCGCCCATTAGTAGGTATAGAAATGTCTCTCAGAGGCCCGATCTGCGGGCGCCGATGGATCGTATGTCGGGCTGTCTTTGACCGTCTGACGATCGACCTTGAGGTTCACCAGTTTATCGGTCCAATCAATCTCTAACGCCGAGCGTGGCGAGATCAGGACCTTCTTCCCGGGCCACCAGTTCTTCGTATCGACGACGAGGTAATGGATGCTCCAATCGGCATCCTCCACGAGGAAGTCCTCAACGTGACCGACCTCGCCGTCACTGGCATGGATGTGGTACCCCGTCACCGCTTCGACGCTGCGCAGATGCGGATCGTCTTGGCTTCGCCGAGCATCGGCAATATCGTCTTCGTGCCGCCTGGATCCCAGGTAAGGCGCCGCCATGGCGCCGGGCATATAGCCGTAGCCGCCCATGTAAAAGCCGGTACCCCAATAGGGGCTCCAGCCGTAGTAATCGTAAACGCTAGTCTCCATCTGCCGCGACACTGGCCGATCGGTGTCGATTTCCGGGCTGTCCTTGATCTGCTGCATGGTCAATTCAACCGCGAATACCCGGTCCTTCGCATAGAGCCGCCCCAAGACGGCGGGAGGCAAAAGGACCTTGCGACCGGATAGCCAATTGCCGGTATCGACGACCAGCCAACGCACCAGCCAGCTTGCGTCATCGAACAGGAAGTCGCTGACGGTGCCAATATCGCCATCGCTGGCCTCAATGGCGTAACCCTTGATCACCGATGCATCCCACAACATATCGCGCTCCTTTTACGTTCACGTGTCCCGGCAACCTCGGGTACCCAAGAATGGTGTCAACCATTGGACCCGTTTTAGCCTTTGTTCGAGAGGTGCGCCTTCCAGTAGGTATCCAC
>JBARIB010000348.1:0-4623 GCA_049799535.1 Allostellaceae bacterium
TCCTGTGTTTGATCGATCGGGACGGTGCCTGCGTCGTGAGCTCGAGACCACTCAGCGTATCGTGCCGCCAGCGATGGTTCGGCAGCAAGCATTGCGCGGTCGGATCGGAGGGGAGCTCGCCATGGCGCCGCAGAGCCTCCGCAGCAACCTTGTATTCGGTCGATCCCGGCGGGATCGGGACCATGATGCAGCCATGCGCATCGACGGCGCAGCTCCGAGCGGCGGGCCCATTCTACAGCAGCGGCACTAGGGCCATGGGCGGAAGCGGGACACCGCCACCTCGGATCGTTATCGGCAATCCTGCGCCCGGCAGCGGGACGCGCGCCGAACCGTTGTGTGCTCTGTCAGATCGCCGCGTGCAGGCGCACGCCCGGCGGCACCACGCCGGTGGTCGCCAGCTCCCACAGGGCGATCAACAGCTTGCGGGCGAGCGCCACGATCATCGTCTTCTTGGTGGTGCCGCGGCCGTCCTGGGTGCGTTGCCGGAACCATTGCACGAGCGCGCTATCCGGCTGGTGGCGCAGGAAGCGCCAAGCGAGCTGCAAGAGCGCCCGGCGCACCCGGGCGTTGCCGGCCTTGGCAAGGCCCTTCTCGCGTCGTTTGCTGCCGCTCTCGTCGGGCGCGCCGGTGGCCCCGGCATACCGCGCCACCGCGTGCCGATCGCGCAAATTCCGCGATAAGGCCTCGCGCACCAACAGTTCGGCGGTTGTGATGCCGACGCCGCGGACCGTGGCCAGCCGCCGGATCATCGGGTGCGGCCCGGCCTCGGGAGCTTGCTTCAGCCGCTGTCGCTGGGTCGCTTCGATCGCTGCGATCTGCGCCTGGATGCGGTGCAGCCGCTCGCACGCGCGCAACAGCTCGGCCAAGGTGTTGGGCGGCAGCAGCTCGCCCTCTGCGGTGCACAGCTTCGGCAGGACCTGCGCTGCCGCCTTCGACCGGACATTGAATTTGGCGATGCCGTGCAGCGCCAACAGCCCCTTCATGCGATTGACCAAGCGCGTGGCGTCGCCGACCAGGCGGTCGCGCTCGCGCAGCGGCCGCTTGCCGTCCTCGGCCTCGCGCGTCGGCACCGCCACCATGCTGCAGTGTTTCTTCTCGCCGCGCAGCCACCCGAGAAACGAGCGCTTCAGCAGGCCCAGGTCGAGCCGGTCGGTCTTCGCCCGCCGCTGCTCGCGCGACACCGACACGCTCGTCGGGTGGATGACATGGCATTCAATGCCGCGCGCCCGCAGCCAGCGGGCCAGCCAGAAGCCATCGCGGCCCGCCTCATAGGCAACACAAATCCGCACGATGGTGCGACCGGCCGCAACCGCTTCATCGCGCCATCGGTAAAGCAATCCGAGCAACGCTTCTGCATTCCCGGCCAGCTTCTTGATCGGTTCCCGCTCGACCCCGGGAACCACACCCCCGATCAGCCAGCTCGAGCGGCTCAGTTCGATTGCCGCAATCAGCGTGCTATCTTGATCGAGGGCGACGAGGGATCGGCTGAGGTCATCAAACTTCGGCATGAGGCGCTCCATTGGCGAGGGTTGACACACCCAATGGTGCCATCCCTCGCCGCTCGCCCCATAGCATCTACGCTTGCTATACGACTTGGACGGCGGCACCCGATTGATGTCGGATTTCAGTAAATTGTTCGGCTAGTTTAAATCTGAGCATCTGCCACTCTAGACGCTGTGTCAGATCAAGAGGAGGGTTAGCCCGCAAGATACTTGCGTGACTCGGACATGCGCCGAGTTTGTCGTTCTCATCCATTGTTGGGTCTGCGTTCACGCAAAGTTCACGCCGCCCCTCCGCATCCCGAATTTTCCGTATAGAGGTCACCAAGCCCCGAGCGAGGACGGGATCAGAAGACCACATCGGTTCTCTGTTCATCGCTTGCGCCCGGCGAGCTGTCTCTTCCGCTGCGGTATGTTCGTCCCTTAATACCGACACCGACTTTCCACGCACGCCCCTCAGTTCGTCTCTTGGAAATGCTGCGACTGTAAGCGCTGGTTGCCCCTCCGCATTGCGAATTAACTGCGTCTGGAGAATTACAACTCTCACGACGGTTTCACTACACTGCACTCGCCCAGGCGCAGGTGATGGAGCCTCTCCCTCGCGCGGGCACGCTTCGCCGTCAGAGATCATTTGTAAAACAGCGCGATTGCCTCGAAGAGATCGGCAAAAGACGCAATGGCACCAAGATCGATATCTCGACCAGGAGCATATTGCCCATCATTTTGGATTACCCAAATAAGATGATGATCCGGTTGTATGAGCGCTTCAAGCCGGTTGCTGTTTTTGAACCAGGTGAGAGCAATCTCTCCCTCTGGAGACGAAGTAGCTTGTGGCAAAGGCCATTTTGTAGGAAGTTCTTGAACAAGCCTCTTGGCAAACTCTACTGTTTTATTATCTACTAGAACTGTATCTTCTCCGAACCAATCCTTAGGAAGTTTTGTGAAGCTGTCTATCCGACTCGAAAGCAGTGAAAGTTCCCGCGTCCGCGCTGAAATACCTTCTCCGCCTGCGTCTGTTTGTGCACCAGAAGCCGCCAACCTTTGATAATAAGTATTTACCGTATTCTCTCCGGTCATTAATATATTGGGCACCAAGTGATATCGTGGTCTCTGTCGATGCATCAAGTCAGCCTGGTTGGTGGTCGCCATTTGTCCTGCACGCAGGAGTATATCCGCGAACAGGCCTGATTCATGTTGACGAGCAGAGGTCTCCGTCTGGTCTATGCTCACACGTCTCCTCCGTATTCGCGAAGAAACTCGTTTGTAACCATCCATCGGAAGACAGTGTAAATACGCTCAGCGTATGTACGCACCCTCGCGATGAGCGCTTCGGGATCAAACTGCATCTCGCTTGTTTCTGAAAGATCAAGATCTATTATCCAACTGTCCTCTTCACTCGGCTGCATTGTCGGATCAAAAGTCATTCCTTTTGGTAGCTTGCCCCATCGGGCGAGAAGCGTCCCAAGCGATGCGTCGGCGGATACTTGTGTAATAAGAAATTGCGAGTCGTTTGCAAAAATTTTCGCTATCCCTAAAACTTCTGGGATTAACAGATCGCCGATCCGTTCAAGGCTGGGGGGCTTGATTTGGTCAATATACCGCAGTCCTACGCGAATAGCAGATTTTGGCCGAAATATTGTTTGGAATGCGCGAAGTACCTCCCCAAGGTTAGCCATAAAATCAGCACGGCTCTCGTAGGCGGTCGTTTCAAGCGCCAGAAAATCCTGGTTCAGAGTTGTGCGCCATTGTCGCAGTGCATCCCAAAATCGCCAATGCACGACTGCTTCGTGGCTGGCGTCCGGCACGGAAATGCGGCCAACCGCAAGCATGGCGAGGTCTTCCCGCTCCAGGTATGGGTATCGATCGCGCACGGCGTCCTGAAACCCGGCGACCCTATCGGCGCTCCGCACCGAGAGCAGGGTGGGGAATCGCACCTGTGCAATCACCCGGAGCAGCGGGGCGTTCTTGAGCGGAATTTCGGGAGGCGGCGGACCTCGAAGGGGGTCTGTGATGGGTGCGGCGGCCATGGGTTTAATCCTGCGGCACTTCCGAAATTAGAATATCAGCTACCGGAACCATGATAGCAAGAACGGCCAAGAGCCCTATTGCAACCTTGATCAAACGGCCCCTCACCTTCTAAAGGTTTTAAACAAGCTTCAGTTAACAGCGAATGATGGCAAATTTCGGGGTTATGACGCAGGAGATTTTTAGATCAATTTTAATTTGAATTCTACTAATCCCAGTGAACTGCAATTTCGTTCGTCAACCCTGACGATGAACTGCAAAGGGTTCACGCGCTCGCGGATGCCCACCGATGTCGCGAATGGACGCCTATCCCTCCGGAATGCTGTGGGGCTGAACACCGGTCCGCCTCGGAGCGGGGGCCGCGCATGACAATGGCAGTGCCTCGGTACGCACCTAACAGGGTGCTGAACAAGCCTTGCCCGCTCCTGAAATTGTCATTCCGGCCGTAACGGAGCGGACGGCCGGAAGCCATAAGTCTTCAATGGAGCTGGATTCTCGCTTTCGCGTCTACCTTCTGAACGCGTCCATAAGTCGCGGAAACCCACTCAGTCGTCATGCACGGGCTTGTCCCGCGCATCCAGTTCTTTCTTCATTGTGCGGCGAGGCGTGGATGGCCGGAACAAGGCCGGCCAAGACGATGAAGGGGAGATCTACAGCCGAACCTGCAACCGCAACATTTTGCCCGGACAGCCCAGCGCCTTCGCGGGAATGACGGTTGCGGGCGGTGCGTTGACTTATTCGGGCATTTTTCTGCAACCTGCCGGCCGTTACTGCGCGGCTGCGAGCTCGGTTTCATGTTCCTGGTGCTTTGCGGCCTCGATTTCGGCGGCCTTCTTCTCGACCAGTTCGACGAGGTGGTCGACGATGTCGGCGTCCTTCAAACGATGGTCGGTCAGACCGCTGATATAGACCTGGTGGGTGCCGTTGCCGCCGCCGGTGAAGCCGATATCGGTCTCGCGCGCCTCGCCCGGTCCGTTGACGACGCAGCCGATCACCGACACGGTGAGCGGCGTCGTGATATGCGCGAGGCGCTCCTCGAGCCGCTCGACGGTCTTGATGACCTCGAATTGCTGGCGGGCGCAGGAGGGGCAGGAGATCA
>JBARIB010000349.1:0-2182 GCA_049799535.1 Allostellaceae bacterium
GTTGATTTGCCTGTCCTCGATGCCGGTTGCGGAACCGGTGGCTTCCTAACTCGCTTGGGCGAGCGATACCGGAGCAAAATCCTGCTCGGGGTAGACCTCGATCCGCAAGCTTGCCTGCGCGCGGCCACGAAGAGCGCGAGACCGGTCTGTGCAGGGTCGGTGAACGCTCTGCCCTTTGCGGACGGCTCTCTCGCCGCGATCTTCAGCGCCGACGTCTTGTGTCACCGAGGCGTTGACGAGACTCTCGCTCTGCGGCACTTCCACCGCTGTTTAGCCAAAAACGGTTGCCTCATTCTCAATCTGCCCGCCTATCGCTGGATGCTGTCGCGACACGACGCTGCGGTGAACAATATCCGCCGCTATACCGCCACCGGTCTGCGCGCTCTGCTGCCGGCTTTCGGGTTTCGGATCCTCTACCTGTCTTACTGGAATGCGGTCCTGCTGCCATTGATGATTATCACCCGCAAGCTGTTCCCCAGCGAAGGGGCGTTTAGCGATGTCAAGCTCTACCCGCGCCCGGCTGAGCTTCTTTGCCGTGCGGCGACCGGCGCTGAAACAGCATTGCTGAGGCGGGATGTTAAATTGCCGTTCGGGGGGTCGATTCTCGCTATCGCCAGGAAAGACGCTGATGCATAAGGCAGAACAGGTCAATCCCGAAGTCGCGACGCCGCGCCTCACCCTCTCTATCGTCATTCCGGTCTATAACGGCGCCAAGAGCGTCGCGGAACTGGTCGGCGCGCTGGAGGCGCTTTCGATCGAAGGCGGCCACGAGATTGTGCTCGTCAACGACGGCAGCTTGGACAACAGCCTGGACATATGCCGCTCGCTGGTCGACCGGGCGCGGGTGCCGATCACTCTCGTCAGCTTGGCGCGCAACTATGGCGAACACAACGCCGTAATGGCCGGGCTGCGTCACGTGAGCGGCGCTCACGTCATCACGATGGACGACGACTTGCAAAACCCTCCGCAGGAGGTAGAGCGGCTGCTAGCCTTTGCGCAAAGCAGCGGCAAGGAGGTTATCTACGGCTGCTACGAGGATAAGCGCCACGCGGTCTGGCGCAACCTCGGAAGCCGGTTCGCCAATCGAGTCGCTGAATTCGTGCTCGATAAGCCGCAAGGTTTGTATCTGTCGAGCTTTCGATGCATGAGCGCCTTTGTCGTGCGGGAGATCGCCCGCTACACTGGACCGTTTCCGTATGTCGACGGGCTGATTTTGCAAGTCACCAATGATATCGATCGGCTGACGGTGCGTCATTTGCCGCGCGCGGCGGGACGCAGCAATTATACCTTGCGCAGGCTGTTGCGGCTGTGGATGAGCATGTTCGTCAACTTTTCGGTAATGCCACTGCGGCTTAGTACGATGACCGGCTTCGCGCTGAGCGCACTCGGCCTGATTGGCGGGGCGGAGGCGATTGTTGAGGCCCTGTTCTTTTCGCCCGGGCCGGGTTGGGCTTCATTGTTTGTCGCGGTGCTGCTGCTATCTGGTGTGCAGCTGTTGATTCTCGGGATCGTCGGTGAGTATCTCGGCCGATTATACTTAACAGCCAACGGGAAACCTCAATCGGTGGTAAAGGAAGTGAGCCGCAGCCAAAGCTCACTGGCGGCTGAAAACCGGCCGCCGCTTTGGCTACCCGAACGCGCAGAAACCTGATGGCGGTTTATTATTCCAGCCTCGCCGCCGCGATAGTGCTTGGCATTGCCGGGCAGATCGCACTGAAATCGGCGGCCAACGGGTCCACCAACCTCCTCGCACAGTTCCTCAATCCGCTGACGATAATCGGTCTTTCTATCTATGTCGTTGCTGCACTTTGCTACATTGTGGCGCTCAAAAGAATTCCGGTCTCGACCGCCTTTCCCTCGGTAGCGGCGAGCTACGCGATCGTAGCGGTGCTCGCCCACCTGCTATGGAATGAGCCTCTTGGCTGGCCGCAGATGGCCGGCATCGTGCTGATCAGCAGCGGTGTGTTGCTGATCCACCAGCATTGAGGCGCAATCAACGGAAAAAGTTTTGCACCTCGGCTATCACCCGGTCGCTCGCCATATCGGACAGCTGAGGAAACATCGGCAAACTGAGGATCTGCGGAGCCGCCCGTTCGGTGACGCCAAGGCCTGAAGGACCGCAGGCGAGGCGGCCCCGGTAGGCCGGCTGTTGATGCACGGGAAGCGGATAGTGAATACCCGT
>JBARIB010000350.1:0-7500 GCA_049799535.1 Allostellaceae bacterium
TCATCATGCTGCGCGACGGGCGCAAGCACCACTCGCCCAATGCGGGCTGGCCGGAGAGCGCGATGGCAGGCGCGCTCGGTCTGGCGCTGGCGGGACCGCGCCATTATCCCGAGGGCCCCGTCGCCGACCCGTGGCTCGGCGACGGCAGTGCCCGGGCCGGGGTGTCCGACATCTTGCGGGGACTGCAGCTTTATCGCCTCGCCTGTTTGATCCAAGGCGGGCTTCTGCTGGGGGCGTGGCTCGCAGCACATGCTACGCTGCTTGCCTGAAGCGGGGAGGCCGAGCCGCCGCGAGCAAGCCTGGAACGTCAAGGCTGCACTCGAGATGATCGGCGAGCGCATCGAGGGTGGCTTCGATCTGCTGATCGTGGGCGATTTCGCTTGGTTCCGCGTCCAATGCGGCGAGAAAGGCACTGCGGAACGCATCATTGGCGAAAAGGCCGTGCACATAGCACCCGGCGACCCGCCCGTCGGCACTGACGCAGCCATCGAATCCATCTCTTAGGCGGAGCATCGGCCGCTCCAGGCCCGGGCCGGAGGTTTTCCCAACGTGCATTTCGTAACCGACGATCGGGCTTTCAGTCGCAAGCTCAACGCCCGAGACCTCGCGAAGGCGTTTGGTTGCGCCGAGAACGGTGTCGACCTCGAGAAGCCCGAGCCCCGGCGCGGTCCGTTTCGGCCCTTCGATGCCGAGCGGATCGGCAATGGTACGGCCGAGCATTTGAAAGCCGCCGCAGAGCCCGAGGATTTGCCCGCCCTGCCGACGATGAGCGAGCAGATCGATATCCCACCCCTCGTGCCGCAGGAATTCGAGATCGCTTATCGTCGACTTCGACCCCGGCAGAATCACGAGCGCGGCATCGCGCGGCAGCGGCCGGCCCGGCCGGACCATAACCAGCTCGACACTCGGCTCGGCGCGCAGCGGGTCGAAATCGTCGAAATTGGCAATGCGCGGCAACAACGGGACGACGATGCAAACGGGAACCTCCCTCTCCTCCCCTGCGGCGGGAGGGCCGGGGTGAGGGGCGAGCGCTAGCGAGTCCTCAGCGGGAAGACGGGCCGCAGCGTCAAAGAACGGCACGACGCCATAGCAGCGCATTCCGGTGCGGCCGGTGATCGCTGAGATGCCGCCCTCGAACAACCCGACATCGCCGCGGAACTTGTTTACGATGTACCCGGCGAGCAGCGCCCGTTCGCTCGCCGACAGCAGCGCGTGGGTACCGATCAGCTGGGCGATAACACCGCCGCGCTCGATATCGCCGATTAGCACAACCGGCACGTTGGCCGCCTCGGCAAACCCCATATTGGCGATATCGCCGTCACGCAGATTGATCTCGGCGGGGCTGCCGGCGCCTTCGACGAGCACGAGGTCGGCCGTCTCCATCAGCCGCGAGAACGAGACGAGGATCGCCGGCAGCAGCCCCGGGGCCAGCCGGCGATATTCGCCGGCACCGGCCGCACGCCAGACCCGGCCATGCAACACAATCTGCGCCCCGCTCTCCGATTGCGGCTTCAGCAGAACCGGGTTCATGTCGGTGACCGGCGCCGTGCCGCAGGCCCGCGCTTGCAGCGCCTGTGCGCGGCCGATCTCGCCGCCATCGGCGGTCACTGCCGCGTTGTTCGACATGTTCTGCGGCTTGAACGGCCGAACACGCAATCCCTGCCGCCTGAAGGCGCGCGCCAATCCCGCCAGCAGCAGCGATTTGCCGACATCCGACCCGGTGCCCTGCAGCATCAGCGCGCGCGCCATCAGAACTCGATCCCTGGCTGTGCTTTCACGCCACCGCGGAACGGGTGCTTGACGAGGGTCATTTCCGTTACGAGATCCGCCGCCTCGATCAATTCGGGCCGCGCATTCCGTCCGGTGACGATAATGTGTAGATCGCGAGGCTTCGCGCACAGTGCCGTCACGACCTCATCTATCGGCAAGTAATCGTAACGCAAGACGATGTTCAGTTCATCGAGCAGAACGAGCCGATATGAGGGATCCGCGATCATTGCCTTCGCCGCTTCCCAGGCATTGCGGGCGGCGGCGATGTCGCGGGCGCGGTCCTGCGTATCCCAGGTAAAGCCTTCGCCCATTGCCCGGCATGTCACAAGATCGCCAAACCGTTCGAGGGCGATGCGCTCGCCAGTGCTCCACACCCCCTTGACAAACTGCACGATGCCGACGCGCATGCCGTGGCCGAGACAGCGCAAAACCATGCCGAAAGCAGCGGTGGATTTGCCCTTCCCCTTCCCGGTGTGGACGATCAACAGCCCCCGTTCCTCGGTCTTGCTCGCCAGCATGCGCTCGCGGACTGCCTTGCGCCTGGCCATCTTTTCGTTGTGGCGGCGATTGATCTCCTCCTCGGTTTCGCGAAGATCGCTCACGGCCCGCTCCATCTCGCCAGATCCTCACGGACACTGTTGCGGCGCGGCCGCCACAAACCGCGGTCGATCGCTTCGACGAAGCGGCTGGCGGTCTCGCCGAGCGCGGCCGGATTGTGTTCGGCCATGAAACCGCGCACGGCATCGTCGGCGAGGTAAGCGTCGTAGAGCGCATCGAAATGCGCATCGTCGACGGCCTGGGAGGTGGCGGCGAAGGCGAAGAGATAATCGACGGTCGCAGCGATCTCGGCCGCCCCTTTGTAACCGTGGCGCATGACTCCTGCGATCCAGCGCGGGTTGGCGGCGCGGCCGCGGACGACGCGCCCCAATTCCTCCCGCAGGCTGCGGATCCGCGGCATCTCAGGACGCGAGTGGTCGCTGTGCCAGACGGCGGGCATGCGCCCTGAAAGCCGCCGCACGACCAGAGCGAGGCCGCCCTCGAACTGGTAGTAATCGTCGCTGTCGAGAATGTCGTGCTCGCGGTTGTCCTGGTTGTGCAGCACAGTATCCGCCGAGGCGAGCCGGGCTTCAAACATTCCCCGTTCAGCCCTCCCCTCGACGCCGGCGCCATACGCGTAGCTGCTCCAGGCCAGATAAGCCTCAGCGAGATCGGCGTCGCTCTCCCAGATCCGCTCGTCGATCATCACCTGCAACCCGGCTCCGTAAGCGCCGGGTTTTGAGCCGAACACCCGGTAACCAGCCCGCCTCGCAGCCTCGTCCGAGCCTAGACCTTGTTGTTCCAGTGTCCGCCTGTCGGCCGTGACCCGGGCGGCGAGCGGGTTGACGGCAGGGGGCTCCTCAAGCGCAGCGACAGCGCGGGCCGCCGAATCGAACAGGTCGATCAGGCCGGGAAAGGCGTCGCGAAAAAAACCCGACACGCGCAACGTCACATCGACCCGCGGCCGATCGAGCACTGAAGCTGGCAGTATCTCGAACCCGGTGACTCGCCCGCTCGACCGCTCCCAGACCGGGCGCACCCCCATCAGCGCCAGCCCCTGGGCAATGTCATCGCCGCCCGTCCGCATATTCGCGGTGCCCCAGGCCGACAATGCGACGTGGGCAGGATAGACGCCGTATTCCTGCGCATGTCGCTCGAGCAATAGCGCCGCCGATTTCCAGCCCAGCTGCCAAGCCGCCTGGGTCGGCACGGAGCGGGTATCGACCGAGTAGAAATTACGGCCGGTCGGCAACACCTCGGGCCGGCCGCGGCTCGGCGCGCCGGATGGACCGGGCGGAACCAGCCGGCCGTCGAGCCCCGCCAGCAGACCTGCAATTTCCGCGGACCCGCTTTCCGCAACCGCCGGGCGCAATAGCCGCTCGATCCAGCCCAGAACCGCGCGGCTTTGCTGCCACTCCGGGTCCGGCATTATTTGGCCTGCAACAAGCCGCAAGGCCAATGCATCCAGGCGCTCGACCGTATCGCCGCAGCTGCGCCATTGCCCTGGGCCGGCGAGCGCCTGAAGGCGCGCCCCCCGCCACGGCTCGGCGGGATCTTCGCTGAGCGGGTCCTGGCCGAGGCGGAGATCGGCGGCCAGCGCCTGCAACAAAGAGGCGTCCTCCGGCACGGTGCCGCGGGCCGGGCGGGCAAACGCAACCAGCAGCGAATCCAGCCTCTCGCCCTCTGGGCTCTGACCGAAAATATGCAGCCCGTCGCGGATCTGCAGTTCCTTCAGCTCGCACAGGAACCCGTCGAGTTTACGTAAGGCAGCC
Organism: Allostellaceae bacterium; assembly: GCA_049799535.1. Taxonomy (GTDB): domain Bacteria; phylum Pseudomonadota; class Alphaproteobacteria; order ATCC43930; family CGMCC-115725; genus AP-15. The sequence goes on from JBARIB010000350.1 coordinate 4,080, forward strand.
GTGGGGTCTTCGTCGCCAGCGATGCCGCAGTCGCCGTCCAGCCCGGTGGCGCGGGCCTGCTCGAGAATGGCCGAGGCGAGTACGGCGAGCCGGCGAGTGTCGCCCAGCGCCGCCTCATAATATTCGTCGATCAGCCGCTCGAGCTCCGCCATCAGGCCATAGCTACCGGCGCGGGTCAGCGGCGGTGTCAAGTGATCGATAATCACCGCCTGAGAGCGCCTCTTCGCTTGCGTCCCCTCGCCGGGATCATTGACGATGAACGGATAGAGATGCGGCAACGGCGCGAGCACGGCCTCCGGAACGCATTCGGCCGACAGTGCCAGTGACTTTCCGGGCAGCCATTCGAGAGTGCCGTGCTTACCGAGATGGATCACCGCATCGGCGCGGAATTCGTCGGCGAGCCAGGCATACGCCGCGAAATAGCCGTGCGGCGGCACCAATCCCGGATCGTGATAGGTCGCTTTCGGATCGATGTTATAGCCGCGCGCCGGCTGGATCAGCACCGCGACATTGCCGGCGCGAAAGCCGGGTACTGCGAAACGGCCGCAATCGAGCCGACCCGGCCGGAAGAAGGGATCGCGCTCGGCGGCGCCCCAGCGGCTGCCGACCGCCTGCTGCACCGATGTCGGCAGAGTCGCGAAGAAGGCCGAATATTCGGCGAAGGACAGGGTTTCCTCGGCCGAGGCCTCGGGATAGCGATTGGTCGGCCCGGCGAGCAGCCGCGCGATCAGCTCTTCCGGGCTGCCCGGAGCGTCGGAAACTCGATACCCGGCTCTCGCCAGTGCTCGCATAATCGCAATCGCCGATGCCGGGGTGTCGAGGCCGACGCCGTTGCCAATCCGGCCGTCGCGGTTCGGATAATTGGCCAAGACCAGTGCGATGCGCCGTTCGGCCGGCGCGCGGGTCCGCAGCCGCGCCCAGTTGCGCGCGAGATCGGCGACAAAGGCGATACGGTCAGCCACCGGCCGGTAGCCGACGAGATCGGCTTCCGTCTCCGGGTCGCGGCCGAGCGGCGCCTTGAACGACACCGCCCGCGACAGGATGCGGCCGTCGATCTCCGGCAGCGCTACATTCATTGCGAGATCGCGCGGGCCCAAGCCCCGCGTGCCCGCGCGCCAGCTCTCTTCGTCATTGCCGGCGAACACGACCTGCAACACCGGGCAATCCGCCTTTGCCAGCGGATCCTCACCCGCGCCGGTGCGGACGGAAAATCCGGTGGCATTGAGGATTACGGCGGGTGGGGCTGCTGTAAACAGGTTGCTGAGCAGCGCCGAAGCTTCGCCATCTTTGAGACTGTGCACGAAGACCGGCAATGGCCGCAGGTGCCGGGTCGTAAGCGCTTCGACCAGCGCATCGATCGGCGCCGTGTTGCCGGACTGCACCAGCGCCCGGTAGAACACGATCGGAACCACGCCACCCGTTCCCCGCCACTCCTCGGCGATGTCATCAAAGCTCGGCAAAGCAAGACCAGGCCAGTAGAGGCCTGCGCGAATCAGCGACGCCGGTTCGGCCCATTCCGCTTCGCAGCCGATCAGCGAACTGGCATAGCGTAAGAGGTTTTCGGCATTTGCAGGGCCGCCTTCGGCGAGATAGCGCCACAGCCGGTGAAGCTGGTCGGACGAAAGGGTCGAAAGCCCATTGAGCTCCGGGTCGGGTTGGTCGTCGCCCGGCAGCAAAGCCAGTGGTATGCCCACAGCGCGGCAGGTTTCGACCAGGCGTTCGACCCCGTAGGGCCAATAAGCGGTACCGCCGAGCAGCCGGGCGATCACTAGCCGCGCCTGCGCCACGGTCTCCACGTAGAGGTCGACCGAGAAATTATGGCCGAGCCGCAGGATCGGCGCGAGGCGCAAGCGGGGCGCCGCCGGATCTTGCACCCGCCGCCGTCTCTGCGCCGCCGCGATCAGCGCGATCTCGGTGTCGGCGCTCGACAGCACCACGATGTCGCCGGGGGTCTGGGCGAGATCAACCGCGGCCGAACCATTGGCAATCGTCCCAGGTGTCGTCGCGAGTAGGTGCATTCAGCCGCCCGATGCGCCGAGGACTGACCTGATCGCGCTACGGTCGAGGCCCTTTCGACCGATTACGACGAGTCGCGTCTCGCGCGTCTCGCCGGCATGCCAGGCGCGGTCGAAATGCTGCTGCAACCGGTCGCCCACTGCCTGCACGACCTGTCTTCGGTCGCGGCCGGGCATATCGACGAAACCTTTGATTCTCAGCACGTCGTGCAACCCAATCACGGCGCGGAGCCGCGCAAGGAACGCATCTCCATCCTCGACAGAGCCTCGCGTCACGACAAAGCTCTCGAAGTCGTCATGATCGTGCCCGGTTTCGAGATCGTGGGCTGAAGGCCGGCAAGCGAGGTCGTCTTCGGCTGCTGCGGCAAGTCCCAGCGCGACCTGCGGCGGAACTCTTCCGTCGCATGTGAGGACCAGCTTGACTCCGGGACGAAGCTGCAGCTCGATCGCGCCGCGCAAGGCCGCCAGATCCGGCGGCGGGATCAGGTCGGTCTTGTTGAGGACCACGAGATCAGCGCAGGCGAGCTGATCCGCAAACACTTCCCCGAGAGGGTTGTCGTGAGCGAGCGCCGGGTCCGCCGCGCGCTGCCGTGTAACGGCTTCGGGATCGGTAGCGAAACGTCCCGCGGCAACGGCCGCGCCGTCGATTACCGCCAGGACACCGTCGACCGTCGTGCGGGGCCGAATTTCCGGCCAGGCGAAGGCCCGCACCAGCGGTTTCGGCAAGGCCAGACCCGAAGTCTCGATCAGGATGTGCTCCGGCGGCGCATCGCGGTCGAGAAGCCGGCCCAAGGTGGGCAGGAAATCTTCGGCGACCGTGCAGCACAGACAGCCATTGGCGAGCTCGACGATATCGTCATCGCTGCAAGCGGCGTCGCCGCAGCCCAACAGCAGCTCGCGGTCGATACCGAGCTCGCCGAATTCGTTGACGACGACGGCAAGGCGCCGCCCATCGGCATGTGCCAAGAGATGCCGAACAAGGCTGGTCTTCCCGGCCCCAAGGAAGCCGGTTATCACCGTCGCAGGCACACGGCGCACCGGGTCAGCCCTCCTTCAATACCAGCGGCAAACCGGCCGCGACAAAGACGACCCGGTCGGCGAGCGCCGCGACTTCTTGGTTGAGCCGGCCCGCCGCATCGCGAAAGCGGCGCCCGAGAGGGGTCTCGGGGACCAGACCCATTCCGACCTCGTTGCTGACGAGCACGACCGGCCCGGCCGCCCCGCGCAACGCGCTCAGCAATGCGCCGGCTTCCTGATCGGGCTGCTTTTCCGCCAAGAGCAGGTTCGACAACCACAAGGTTAGACAATCGACGAGGATCGGCCGCTCGCGGCATGTCGACGCGGCTGCAACAGCCTCCGCGAGCGCCAGCGGCGCCTCGACGGTCCGCCAGAAAGGGCCGCGGCGC
>JBARIB010000351.1:0-1580 GCA_049799535.1 Allostellaceae bacterium
TATGCCGGCTCCAGGCGATTGACCTCGTCGGCCGCCGCCTGCACCCACTTCTTCTCGTCGTCGCTGAAGTTGTTCCAGGCCTTGTCGCTGACCCAAAGGCAGTTGTCGTTGGCCTCGTGCTCGGACAGCGACATCACCGGCGCCACCTCGTAATGCTTGTTCGAGAGGTAGACGTTGATGCCGTTCTCGGCGACGTCGACGACGCCGGTCTGCAGCGATGTGTAGACCTCGCCGAAGGGCATGTGGACGACCTGGGCGCCATAGGCCGTGAAAAACGTGTCCTCTGTCGGCGTCGCCTGCACGCGGATCTTGAGGCCCTTGAGATCGCCAATATTGTGGATCTCCCTCTTGCTGTAGAAGTCGCGCAGGCCGAGCGTAATCAGCGTCAGCACGTGGGCGCCCTTCACCGTGTCCGTCACCATCTTGCGGAAGGCGGCGACCACCTTGGGGTCGCTGATCGCCATTTTCAGGTGATCCTCGCCGCGAAAGATGAAATGGATCGACAGCACGCCCGCCTCGGGCGCAATCGTCGCGGCGTTCGCGGTAGCGGAGAGGATGAAGTCGATATCGCCGGTGCGGATCTTCTGCAGCATCTGCGGCTCCTGGCCGAGCTGCGCGCCGGGGAACTGATCGATGATCATCGCCCCGTTGCTCAGCTCCTTGAGCTTGTTGGCGAAGGTGTCTGCCGCAAAACCATAGGCGGTGGTATGCGGCTGATCGTAGCCGAAGCTGAAGTGGCGCTCGGCGGCACCGGCGCTCTGCGCTGTCCACGCCAAACCCGCGAACGTGGTCGCAGCGGCCACCCGCATCCATTTCTTGGCTGGCATCGGATCCTCCCTGGGTCGCTCGCGCTTCCGGCCGGATGGCGAGCACCCGGTTGAATTTACAGTCAAAGTCTATGGAGCGCGAGCATCACTGGCAAGTTCTGTCGGTGGCATTCAAAGGCGTCGGCGATGTGGGCCTCGACCTGGTGGGGCCAACAAACCCTAGCCGGACGTCTTCGGTTCAGCCCGCAGGTACTTGTTCAGCCAATCGAGGGTGTGCTGCCAGGCTTCTTTGGCTGCGGCTTCGTCGTAACGGGGCGTGGTGTCGTTGTGAAAGCCGTGATTGGCACCCTTGTAGATATGACCTTCGTGCGGCACCTGCGCCTGCGTCAGGGCGGCATCGAAGGCTGGCCATCCGCCGGTGATGCGCGTGTCCAGTTCGCCGTACTGCGCGTTTATCGGCGCCTTGATCTTGGCGGCGTCAGCAGCGCTCGGTTGAGCGCCGTAGAATGGCACTGCCGCGGCTAGATCCGAGCCCATGCGCACTGCCAGCTGATTGACGATGCCGCCGCCGAAGCAGAAGCCGACGGCGCCGATTTTACCGGTGCAGTCCGGACGCGATTTTAGCCACATTGCCGCGGCGAAGAAGTCTTCCGCCATCTTGCCGCGGTCAACCTCGCGGAACAGCGCGGCACCCTTCTCGTCATCTCCGGGATAGCCGCCCACCGAAGTGAGCCCATCGGGCGCGAAGGCGATAAAATCGGCCACCGCCAGCCGCCGCGCCACATCTTCGATGTAAGGATTGAGGCCGCGATT